>JAGRED010000392.1 GCA_020446725.1 Parvularculaceae bacterium
GATCGAATGGCCGGAGCGGATCGAACGCCTTCTGCCGGCGGAAACGCTGCTTGTCTCTCTTTCGATGGACGGCGGGGCGCGGCGCGCCCTAGTGCGGGGCGGCGATGAATGGGCCGGCCGGCTTGACGGCCTTAACCCCGCTTAAGGACCAGAGAGATAGTTTCAGGCGATGTCGTCATCCTTGTCGAAATCTGACGCCCTTGCGGCGCGCGCGGAACAGCGCCGCGCCTTTCTTAATCGCGCCGGCTGGGCGGCGGCCGTCGCGACGCCGATGACGGGCGACGCGTCGACGCGCAGCTATGAGCGTCTCGTTCTCGACGGGCGCAAGGCGATCCTGATGAACGCGCCGGCGGCGGCGGAAAGCGCAGCCTGCCCGCCGGAAGCGAGCCCCGACGAACGCCGCAAGCTCGGCTATAATGCGATGGCGCGCCTCGCCGGCCCCAACCTCAACGCTTTCCTCGCAGTCGCCGAGACCGCGCGCAAATCGGGCCTATCCGCGCCGGAGATTTTTTTCGCCGACCCGGCGACCGGTTTCGCGCTGATCGAAGATCTCGGCGATGATCTATACGCCCGCGCAATTCCGAATGGCGCCGATGAAGCCGATCTTTACGGCGCGGCGATCGACGCCCTTCTGGCGCTGAGACGCGCCGCGCCGGATGCGCCGGCGACGCCCGGCTACCGGATGCTCACCTATGATCCGGTCGCGATGGAAGCGGAAATCACGCTCGTCCTCGACTGGTACTGGCCGCATGTAAAACGAGCAGCGGCGAACGATGATCAGCGAGCGGAACATCTCGCCGCCTGGCGCCCCGTTCTTGAAAAGCTTGCGCCGCCCTCGCTGATGGTTCTGCGCGACTATCATGCTGAAAACCTTCTCTGGCTGCCGGCCCGCGACGGTTTCAGGCGCGCCGGAATCATCGACTTTCAGGACGGGCTTTTTGGAAACCCCGCCTATGACCTCGTTTCCCTGCTTGAAGACGCGCGCCGCGACGTCGCGCCGGAACTCGCCGAAGCGATGATCCGGCGCTACGCCGAAGGCGCCGCCCGGCAGGGCGCTTTCGACGAGGCCGCTTTCCGCCGCGATTACGCCATCCTCGGCGCGCAGCGGAACGCCAAAATTCTCGGCATCTTCGCGCGCCTCATCAATCGTGACAGCAAACCGCGTTACGCGGATTTCTTCCCGCGCGTCGAAGCGCATTTCCGCAACGACCTGAAACATCCCGATCTTGCGCCGGTCGCAACGTTTTACAGAACCCATTTCGGAGACCGTTTCTGACGACGACGCCCAAAACCGCGATGGTGCTCGCCGCGGGCCTCGGCACGCGCATGCGGCCCTTGACCGATTCCCTGCCGAAACCGCTCATCAAGGTCGCGGGGAAACCGTTGATCGACTGGACGCTTGACCGGTTCGCCGCGGCGGGCGTTGAACGCGCTATCGTCAATGTTCATTACCGCGCCGATCAGATGGAAGCCCATCTCGCCGCACGCCGCGCGCCGGAAATATTCATTTCGGACGAGCGCGATCTGCTGCTGGAGACCGGCGGCGGCCTTAAGAAGGCCCGCCCGCTCATCGGCGAGACGCCGGTTTTCTGCACCAATACGGATGCGATCCTTGTCGATGACGGCGCCGAACCCTGCGCGGCGCTCACCGCCGCCTGGCGCGAGAGTGCGATGGATGCGCTCTTGCTTCTTGCGCCGGTCGAAAAGGCGAGCGGCTATGACGGCAAGGGCGATTTTGATTTTGACGATGGGCGCCCCTTGTGGCGCAGCGGCGACAGCGCCGCCTTCGTCTTCACCGGCCTGCAGATAATCCGCCCGTCGCTGCTCGACGGCGCGCCGGACGGGCCGTTCTCAACCCGCCTGCTCTGGGACAAGGCGATGGCCGCAGGGCGCATGTTCGCCGCCATACACGAGGGACCGTGGATGCATGTCGGCGACCCGGCGGGGCTTGCGCTCGCCGAGAAGTTTTTCGACAAGAGAGGCGATGTCGAAACGCGCAAGACCGGAACTCCTCGCTGACGCCGATCTTCCGCGCCTTTATTCAATCGATTCGGGGCGCCCTTTTCTCGCCGACCTCGCCGACGGCCTGATTGATGCGGTTGGGCATGATCTTGCGCGCGCTGAAATCTTCCTGCCGACGCGGCGCGCGCTGCGCGCCGCCGCCGACGCCATTCTCGGCGCGTATGAAGCGCGCGGCGTCAACGCCGCCCTGTTGCCGCGCTTTCGCGCCATCGGCGACATCGAAGAAGACGAGCTCGCCGCCTTCGCCGGCGACATCGCCGATGAAATCGACATTCTTCCGGCGATCTCCCCGACCGCGCGCCTTGTCACGCTCGCCCGTTTCGTCGCGGCGCGCGACCGCGCCTTCGCCGGACATGAAAACTGGCCGGCCGCGATCGCGGCGGCGCGCGAACTCGGCAAGATGCTCGATTCTTTCTATACGGAGGAAATCGACTTCTCCGCGATGAAGGCCCTCAATGTCGAAGACGCCGCGGGGCATTGGGCGCGCGCGCTGCATTTTCTCGACATTGTCGCCGAGATCTGGCCGCAATATCTGCGCGATATCGGCCGTCTCGACCCCGCCGACCGGCGTGCGCGGCTTATCGGCGCGACGGCGCGCCGGTTCGCAGAAAACCCGCCGGGCCATCCCGTGCTGATCGCCGGTTCGACGGCGAGCGCGCCGGCCGTCGCGCGGCTTGTCGCGGCGATTGCGCGCGCGCCGATCGGCGCCGCGATCCTGCCCGGCCTCGACCGCGCGATGGATGCGCGCGCTAGAGATGCGATCGACGACGCGCATCCCCAGTCCGGATTGAAGGCGTTGCTGCGCGAACTCGGCGCAGCGCCGGAAGCCGTTCGCGCCTGGCCGAAATCGGGCGCACGGAACCCGCGCACGCATCTTTTGACGCTGGCGCTTCGCCCGGCTGAAGCGACGGATGAATGGCTCTCTCTCGTCACGGCGATGACGGCGGACGATGCGGGGCTCGCGAAAGCGGCGCGCGGGCTCAACCTTGTCGAGGCCGACAATGAAGAGCTTGAAGCCGCGATCATCGCCGCGCTCTTTCGCGAAACGGTCGAGGCGCCAGGCAAGACCGCTTTTCTCGTCACCCCGGACCGGCGCCTTGCGCGCCGCGTCGCTTTGAAGATGCGGCGCTGGAATATCGACGTCGATGACAGCGCCGGCGTTCCCTTCGCCAACACGCCTTGCGGAACATTCCTGCGCCTGCTCGCCGCCTTCATGGACGATCCGGGCGATCCCGTCGCCATTCTGGCGCTGCTGCGCCATCCGTTTGCGCGCCTTAGACTGGATGATCCCGCAGCGGCGATTGATGCGATTGACGCCGCCTTGCGCGGCGTGCGGCCGGCGCAGGGCCTTGCAAGCCTTGAAGCGCGCTTGAAAGAACGCGAGACCCCACATGGCGACGCGCTCGCGGCGCTCGCTTTGCTGCGTGGAGCCGCGGACCTTGCGCCGCGCGCCGATGATGCGCCCTTCGCCGAGATGTTCGACGCGCATCTTGAAGCCGCCGAACTGGTCGCCGGCGAAGACCTGTTGTGGTCGGGCCGCGACGGCGAAGCCGGCGCCCAGCTTTTGTCGGAACTGCGCGCCTCAGCCGATGACATCACCGCGATCGGCGGACGGCGCTATGCCGACGTGTTCTCGGCGCTGATCGCCGGCGCCGCCGTCCGCCGCCCCTCGGCCGCTCACCCGCGTCTTGCGATATTCGGCCCGCTTGAGGCGCGGCTTCAATGCGCGGACCGGATCATTCTCGGCGGGTTGAACGAGGGCGTGTGGCCGCAGGATGCAGCGAGCGATCCTTTTCTTTCGCGCCGCATGCGCAAGGATCTCGGTCTGCCTTCGCCGGAGCGGCGCATCGGTCTTTCAGCGCATGATTTCGAAGGGCTCGCGGCGCAGGGGGAAGTATTCCTGACGCGATCGAAACGCGCCGACGGCAAGCCCGCTAACCCGTCACGCTGGATCGTCCGCCTCAAGAACATCCTGACCGGCGCCGGCGCGCTCGGCGCCGTCGACCGCACGCCGATGCTGCAGGCGATCGCGAAGAAACTCGACGCAGCGCAAACTGTCGCACGGATCGATCGACCGCGGCCGAAAGCCGGGCCCGGTCGGCGGCCTGAACGCGTCTCGGTCACGCAGATCGAAAAATGGCTGCGAGATCCCTACAGTCTGTATGCGCGCTATCTGCTCGGTCTCAGAAAGATCGAGGACC
>JAGRED010000393.1 GCA_020446725.1 Parvularculaceae bacterium
CCGGATCGACGATCATGACCGGGCTGGACGACGCGCCGCCCGGCATCCTTCTCTGGCGGTCGATGCTGCAATGGCTCGGCGGCGTCGGGATCATCATCATGGCGTTCGCGGTGATGCCGGCGCTCAAGATCGGCGGCATGCAGCTGTTCAAGGTCGAGGCGTGGGACACGTCGGAGAAATTCATCGCGAATGCGGCGACCTTCTCGCTGTCGCTGTCGGCGATCTACGCCTTTTTCACCGCGCTCTGCTTCATGCTGTTGTGGGGCTTCGGCATGTCCGCTTTCGACGCGATCAATCATGCGATGACGACGGTGGCGACGGGCGGTTTTTCAACGCGCGACGCCTCGATCGGCGCTTTCATCGCAACGAGCGGCGCGCCGATCGACCTCGTCGTCACGCTCTTCATGATTATCGGCAGCCTTCCCTTCGGCATTTTTCTCGTCGCGATCATGCGCGGCGACGTCGGGCGTCTGTTTGATGACGCGCAGGTGCAGTTCTTTCTCGGCCTTGTCGCGCTGTTGACGCTGATCATGCTCTTTTACGTCTATGCGCGGTTCGACGTCGATCCGTTCATCGCGTTCCGGCTGGCGATCTTCAATGTCGTGTCGGTCATGACGGGGACAGGGTTTGCGACGACGGATTACAGCGCGTGGGGCGGCTTCGCGATCGGCTTTTTCTTCGCGATCCAGTTTATCGGCGGCTGCGCCGGCTCGACATCCTGCGGGCTCAAGATTTTCCGCCTGCAGGTCGCGCTCGCGTCGATGAACCTTTACGCGCGCAAGCTGTCGCATCCGAACGGCGTCTTCGTCGCCCATTATAACGGCCACACGATCGCTGAAGACGTGTTCACCTCGGTTCTCAGTTTTTTCTTCGTCTATTTTGCAAGTTTCGCGACGCTCGCCGTTCTGCTCGCCGGCTATGATCTCGATTCGCTGACGGCGCTTTCGGCGGCGGCGACCGCCATCGCCAATGTCGGACCGGGCCTCGGGCCGACGGTCGGCCCGTCCGGAACCTTCGCCTCGCTGCCGGACGGCGCGAAGTGGCTGATGTCCGCCGGCATGCTGCTCGGCCGCCTTGAATTCTTTACGGTGTTCGTTCTCTTCTCGCCGTATTTCTGGCGGAAGTGATATTCCGTATACGCTCGATCAGAGATCGCGCGAAGAGAAAGTGTCGCAAGCGCCGACCGACCCGCTGCGATAACCCGCCGTAAACCACCGCACGCGCTGGTCGGACGAGCCGTGAGTGAAGCTTTCGGGCGTCACGCGGCGTCCGGCGTTCCGCTGCAGCGTGTCATCGCCGATCGCCGATGCGGCGCGCAGTCCTTCCTCGATATCGCCGTCTTCAAGCAGACCTGAATATTTGTCAGCGTGATTGGCCCAGACGCCGGCGTAACAGTCGGCCTGCAGCTCCATCATCACCTGAAGATGGTTTTGCTCCTCCCGGCCGACGCGCGACTGCGCATTGCGCACCTGTTCGGAAATGCCGGTGATCGTCTGCACATGATGGCCGACCTCATGCGCGATGACATAGGCGGCGGCGAAATCGCCGGAAGCGCCGAAACGCTGCGACAGCTCACTGAAAAAGCTCGTGTCGAGATAAACCTTCTGATCGAGCGGGCAATAAAACGGCCCGGCCGCGGCGGAACCATTCCCGCAACCCGTTTGCACCTGCCCCGTATAGACGACGAGGACCGGCGGCGAATAACGTTCGCCGGATGCGGCGAAAATGTCCGTCCACGTCTTTTCCGTCTCGGCGAGGATGACGGACGAAAAATCATAGGCTTCCTGATCCTCGGCCGAAACCTGCGCAGGACCTGCGGGCTGGCCGGAGAGAAGCGCGAGCGGATCGACGCCGATCGCCTTCAGCGCAAAGAACCCGCCGACAAGGACGACAATGCCGCCGATCCCGAAGCGGCTGAATACGAACCGCAACAGCAGAATAGCGAGCCCGGACAGACCCGCCGCCGCAGCGCCGCGCCGGTCCTCGACATTCTTGCTGCCTTCGCGCCCGCGCCATTTCACCATCTCGGCATCCCCATCCTGCAATCCTGCTTTGCAACCCCTGCGGGCGGACTATCGCGAAAGCGCACGACATTGTCGAGGCGAGGGTTAACCGCCCTCGCGCGGTGCGGCGCGCGCGCAACGCCGGCGCGCGAAGACGCAAGGGCCGAGGTCCGCCGATCGTCCCTTCCTTGACTCGGGGGCGAGGCGTCGCGAGTTTGGGCGGCGGCTTGGGGGCGCGCATCCGTGCGGTATCGAGGGTAAAGTCGGGGGCGATGTCGGGTTCTGAACATTTTACGCGGCTGGCGGCGAGCATCGTCGCAGCGGGCCTCCTCGGCCTCGTCATCGCCAAGCCGGACGCCGGGCGGACGGCGGCGGAACATGCGGCCGCGCTGAAGACCGATCCCGCGCCGGCGGCCGAACGGGTCTGCGAGAAAGGCGTTGATCCCCTGCGCGTCGCCTTCGCGCCGATCGACGACATTCTTTCGATCTCGCCGCTCGGCGAAGTGACCGCGCCCGGCGAGCAGCTTCCCGCGCCCGCGATCCGTCTCAACACGCGCAAGGGCGAGACGGCGTTCGACCGTCGCGTCACCGCAGCGCTCGCGCCGGCGAGGGCCGACATCGTCGCGATCGAACGGCGCACGCTGCGCGACGCGGATGGCGGCGCGGCGCGCGAAAGCTGGTCGGTCAGACTGCAGGTCTGTCAGTCGATCATCATCGATTACGAGGATCTCGACGCCATCGAAGATGAATTCATCGCGCGCGCAGGCGGGCTTTCGAGCTTCGCGGAAATCGGCGGCCCTGATCACCTCGCCGCGAAAACGCAGATCCGCGTCCGTCAGGGCGAGAAGATCGGTTCGGCCGCGGGCTTCGACGTCGTGCTTGAAGATCGCGCGGCGGCGCCTGCGGCGCTTGAACGGCCCGAGCGCTACCAGACAAATTCCTATGTCGAGGGGACCGCGATTTCGGCGCCCCCGGCGATCCTTGAAGCGATCACAAGCGACGCGAGCCGCATCCAGTGTCCGCTCGATTATCTTCCCGAAAACATCGCGCGCGACTGGAAGGCGAAGCTCGGCGACGCCTGGGGCATGCGACGCGCGAAGGGCGAAAACGCCTGCCGAACGGCGCTTGTCGACATTCCCGGCGCCGCGCAGGGCGCCTGGTTCACCGACGCGTCGCATAACGGACGAACCAGCAAGGTGAGCGCCATCGCGCTCGCGCCGGATGCGATCGATCCCGAACGGATGATCTTCGCGCTGCATGGGCGCGTCAGATCGCTGACCGCCGATATGGTCGGCCTCAACCCGATGCTTGAAGAAGCGCGCGAGGAAGCCGCGCGCGATTTCCTCACCTTCGATCAGGCGGACGGGCGCATCAATCTTCCCTTCGACAAGGTGCGCGCGGGCGAGGTCTTTTGCTATGAGGGGCTTCGCGCGAACTTCGTCGGTCCGCGGATCAACGGCGTCATCCTGTTGTCGATCGACGCCGGCGCCACGGCGCCGCTGATGCGGATCGAGGCGCGCGCCGATGCGATGCGATGCATCGATCTGCCCGAACCGTGGGCTTTCACCGGCGCCGAGACGACCTTCTATCGCTGAGCCGCGAAGGCGTCTTTCCGGCGCGTTCGGGTTTCGCCGATTTTCCAGCATTCTTGCGGGGTTCAGCCGCAAACGGCGCCCCTTCAGCCTCGCAATGGCGGCGCCTTTTGAAAGACGCGCGAGAGCGAGCGCGCCAATCCTTGTCTCCATCATTGCCGTCTTCATGCGCATCCTCCTTTCTTCGATCGCGTCTCATCGCGCACCGGTGCGACGGCGCGTCACCGCATGACGCGCGGCATCCGGAACAACGATCATCATAGGGCAGCCGGAGAGGGGTGGGATAAGTAGGGGGATAACTTTGCAAAGCGGCGTGAAATCAATCGACTATATGGTTAACAAGGCTGAAGTGAACACTCGCTCGCATCGTCAATCCGTGCGCTCCCCTTCATCCGTGTCCGGATGGCAAGCCCTTATGCGCACCAGGGATCGTCATCGCCCGCCGCAACGGCGAGCCCTTCGGCGATGAGCGCGCCGCCGACATCATCGCCCGATGAGGTCTGAAGATACGCCGCGACACGCCCGCCATATTTGTCATGCGTGATGTCGCGCAGCGTCACCGCGCCGGCGCCGAGCATTCCTTCAACGAAGTCTTTCGCCGCCTGCGCTTTTTCCTTCTCGGCCGGGCATTGCGGGCGGAACAGCTCCGGCGCGTCGACATCCTTCAGCCGCACCGAGACGCTGACATATTGATCGACCCAGATGCGCGCCGAAACGCGCACCGTGTCTCCATCGACCACCCGCTCGACAACGGCGTCGACCGGCCCGGCGATATCGCTCCCCGCCCAAGCCGGCGTCGTCGCCAATATAAGCGGCAATAAGTGCTTATATGCAACCATAGCGTGCGTTTCGTAGCATGTTCGCGTTACGTTCTGCAAGCCGCTGGCGACGCGTTCGCGCTAGAAATCGACCGCCCGGCCTTTGCGTTCCCAATCGCCATAGCGGGTCGGCTCAAGGCCCTTTGGCCCACCCTTTTCAGCAGGCGGCGGCGCTTCGGCCGCTTCCGCCTTGCGCCGCCTTTCGGCGGCCTCGATGAGCGCGCGCCGCGCCGCCGGGGTCAATTCAACGCCCGGGGCTGCGCCGTCGATCTCCGCCTCATCGTCACCGCTCATATTGAAGGGCCTTTCATCGCTCCACATATAATCCGCTGACGCTTCGAGACCAGAGGAAACCGATGGGCCATCTGAGAACCTACATGCTGATCGCAGCGCTGACCGCGCTGTTCGGCGTTGTCGGCTATGCGATAGGCGGCGCCGGGGGAATGGTGCTCGCGCTCGCCTTCGCCGCCGCATCGAACCTCTTCGCTTATTGGAACGCCGACAAGATCGTCCTCAGGATGTACCGCGCTGAGGTTGTCGACGCTGCGCATCCGTCCGGCGCCGTTCGTCGCTATGTCAGCATCGTCGAGCGTCTCGCCGATGGCGCGGGGATGCCGAGACCCAAAATAACAATCATCGATTCCGATCAGCCGAACGCGTTCGCCACCGGCAGAAACCCTGAAAACGCCGCCGTCGCCGCGACGACCGGCCTTCTGCGCATGCTCAATGACGAGGAAATCGCCGGCGTCATGGCGCATGAGCTTGCGCATGTGAAAAACCGCGACACGCTGACGATGACCGTCACCGCGACGATCGCCGGCGCAATCACCACGCTCGCCAATTTCGCGCTCTTCTTCGGCGGCAACCGCAATAATGGCGGCAACCTGATCGCGACGCTCGCGATGATGTTCCTCGCCCCGCTCGCCGCCGCGCTCGTCCAGATGGCGATCAGCCGCGGGCGCGAATATGAAGCCGACCGCGTCGGCGCTGAAATTTCCGGCCGCCCGGATGCGCTCGCCTCCGCCCTCGCAAAGATCAGCCATGGCGCGGCGCGCATTCCGAACCAGACGGCGGAGATGCACCCGGAAACCGGCCAGCTGATGATCATCAACCCCTTGTCGGGTCGCGGCGCGGACAACCTCTTTTCAACCCATCCGGCGACCCAGAACCGTATCGACAGGCTGATGGCGATGACCGGGCGCGCAGCGGTTCACGCAAACCCGACGCTCGGCGGCGACCAATCGCCGTTCGAGGCGCGCCGCCGCGGCCCCTGGGGCTGAAACGCGGCCTTTTTCGCGGATTTTATTGGTTAATTTACGGCTCGCGCTTTTGATGGCCGCTCGGCGTTTCGCCGACCAGCCACTTCGAGCGCGCCGATGCCCGTGAACCTTTCCGCCGACATTGAGGCGCCGTCGCATGGCGCAGCGATGCGCGGCGCGGCCACGGCGGCGTTCGCTTTTCTGTATGCGGCGCTATTCGCCGTCATGATCGGCGGCGTGACAGGCCCGTTTGCGATCGACGAGAGCCTCTATCTAGCGATGGCGGATGCGATGGCGACGCGCGGCGATCTCGCCATTCAGGGAAATGGCGGCGTCGACGGCGCGCCGTCCCTGATGTTCGCCCTTTCCGGTTACGGCGCGGACGGGCGCATCTATCCGCAATATCCGGCAGGATACGCCTATATCGCGGCGCCGTTTTATGTGGCGTTCGGCGTTGACGGACTGTTCCTGCTGAATGCTGTCGCCGGCCTTATTGCGATCTATTTCGTTCGCGACATCGCGCAGCGGCTTTATCGCGACGACCGCATCGCGCTTCTCGCGACGGCGCTCTTTGCAGCTTGCACGTTCTTCCCGACATACGCCTTTGCGATCTGGCCGCATGTCCTGACCCTCGCCATGCTGCTTGGGGCAGCATCGGCCGCGCTTTGCGGCGCGCATGAAGGCCGCGTCCGCCACCCCATGCTCGCGCTTTCAGGCGCGCTGATCGCCGCAGCCACAACCGTGCGCGTCGACAGCGTCATCTTTTTCGCGCCGATATTCATCTGGCTGCGCCTTGCGGCGGCTCCGAGCGCACGGCTTCCCGCCATTACGTTTTTCGCCGGCGCCATTCCGTTTCTCGCCCTCGCAACTTGGTTCAACGTCGAAAAATACGGCATTGCAACGCCGATCACCTACGGCAAACCGTCCGACTATGAGACGGTCATGGAATATGCGCCGCTGGCCGTCAGCGCCATCATCGCCGCGATCGCCCTTATCGCTATCGACATCTCAACGCTGCGCGCGCCGGCGCTGCGCCTTATCGAACGGCGCGCAACCGGAAAGCAGGGCGTCGCAATCGCTGCAGCGCTGATAATCGCCGCGGCGCCGCTTCATCGCCCGCTCATTTCCTTCGCCCATCACCTGTGGACATTGCTGATCGATCTGCAGGCCTATGACGGCGATTATTTTCACGACGTCCTGACGCGTGATGATAAAGGGTTCCTGACGACATTCGGCCTGCCCAAAAAAGCGCTGCTGCAAAGCATGCCTTTCTTCGCCATCGCGCTTCTTCCAATTGCGCAAATGCTGCGCGGAAAGGACTTTCGCGCCGCGTCGTTCTGCTTTCTGTTCGCCGCCGCGCCAATCGTCTTTTTCGCGCTCAAACAGTGGCATGGCGGCTATGCGCTGAACATGCGGTTCTTCTTTCCGGCCGTTCCCTTTCTCGTCATCTTATCGGCGGCGGCGATCGTTCCGCAGTTTGAGGGTAGCGCCGATGCGGCGAAACGATTCTTCCTCGCCCTCGCGGGCGGATGCGTCGGGCTTGTCTTCCTGCAGCTGACGCTGATCGATCTCTTGCCCGGCTACGGCGTCGTTGTGACGACCCATCCCCCGCTCATCGCGGCGCTTGCGCTCGCAATCGGCGCCGCGACCTATCTCCATCGCCGAAACGCCGCGACGAGCGGCGCGCTTTTGATCGCCGCAGGCGTCGCCGTCGGCGCCGCCGGCGCATCCAATCTCAACGACTTCCTGCTGACAAAACACATGCGGAGCCAATCGGGCCTCGCCGACGCGCACTTCTCCGCGACGCTGCCTGAAGGCTCGCTCGTCATTTCCTACGAAGAAACGCGGCTCGTGCGAACATTTACCGGCGGCGTCAGTCTCTTTCACCCCTATGAGGGCGAGGAACGCCACGTCGCCGACGCGATCGCCGCTTTCGATCGCGCAGGGCGCTGCGTTTATGTGAAGAAGGGCGAGATCGCCGATTTCGTCGCCGCCGCGACGGGCGCCGAATTCATCAGTGCGGCGGCGAATGCGTCTGCCGATCTCGACTGGTTCGATACGCTGGCGCCGGCGAGGCCCGGCTGCATGTTCCCTTAACGGGCCCTTAACGAGCTGGGCGCGCAATTTTAGACAAGCCTTAAGGGCCGTCTTTACGCCCTGTCGACTATGCTTTCCCCGCTTTGAGGGATCCTTTGTTCATGCGCATGGACTTCGCCACTATCGGCGGCATTGTCGCGGGCGTTTTCGTCGTCGGACTGGCGATCGCCATGTCGGGCGCCGTCGCCATTTTCTTCAACACGCCGAGTTTCCTGATCGTCGTCGGCGGCGCGGCGGCGGCGACTGTCCTGCGCTTTCCGGTTGATGACGTCGCCAATGCGGTCGTCACCGGCGTCAGGACCGCCTTTTTCGATCATGCGAAAAGCGCCGGCGATCTTCTTGAAGAACTGCGCGGCCTCGCGCAGGTCGCGCGCCGGCAGGGACCGATGGGCCTTGAGCGCACGCCCGTATCCGATTCCTTTCTTGCACGCGGCAAGCAGATGATCGCCGACGGACTTTCCTCCGACCATCTGCGCGCGCAGCTCACGCGTGAGCGTGAACTTGAAATCAAGCGCCTTGTCGACGGCGAGAAAATCTTCCGCGCGATCGGCGAAGCGGCGCCCGCTTTCGGCATGATCGGCACTATTGTCGGCCTCGTCAAAATGCTCTCGACGATGGAAGATCCCTCGACCATCGGCCCGGCGATGGCGATCGCGCTGCTGACGACGCTTTACGGCGCGCTCATCGCCTATGTTCTCGCGCTGCCGATCGCCGACAAGCTGGCGGCGAAACTCGACGCGCAGGAAACAAATCTTTCGCTGATCATAGACGGCCTCTGCCAGGTCGCCGAACGCCGTTCGCCGGATGCGATCACCGACATGCTGATCGTCTACCTGCCCGAAAAGGCGCGCGGCGCGTTTGCGAGCGCGGCGGCGTGAGCGTCATTCCGACATCGCGCGGCCGGGCGCGCCGCTCGGGAACCTGGCTCATCACCTATGCCGACCTGATGACGATGCTCGTCTGTTTCTTCGTGCTGATCGTTTCCTTCTCAATTCAGGACGAAGCGAAGATGCAGGTCGTCGCGGGCTCCATTCGCGAGGCGTTCGGCGTCACCGAGACGCGCCGCTACGCCGGCGACGTCGAACTCGACGGCGTGCCGGAAGCGCGCCAGCCGGGCTCCATCGCGCCGGCGGCGACGCCGTCCGGCGACGGGCTGACGCAGACCCTGTCTGCGAAACCGGCCGCCGGCATGGACGGCGTCAAAGGCGCCTATGAAAACGCAGACGCCGACCGGCGCCGCTTCGAAGCGGTGAAGGAAAAACTTGAGCACGCGATCCTGATGCGCCCGATCGCCAAGGATGCGACCGACGCGATCACCATCAACCTTTCCGAAACGGGCCTGCAGATTCTTCTCGTCGACAGCGAAGGGCGCGCCATGTTCGCGCCCGGCGCCGCGGAGCCGACAGCCGAGGCCGAGGCGCTGCTTGAAGAAACCGCGCGCGCGTTAAAGCCGCTCGCCAACCGCCTGTTCATCGAGGCCCACGCCGATGCGTCAGGCGCCGGCGCCTATTCGCCCTTCGACCTCACCGCCGCGCGCGCCAACGCCGCGCGGCGCGTCATGGAGGCCGCCGGCTTTCCCGCAAACCGCGTCGCCGGCGTCACGGCGAAAGGCGACGCCTTTCCGCTCTATCCGGAAAACCCCTTCGCAGCGGGCAACCGGCGGATTGAAATCACGCTGGAACCGGCGGCGTCGCTCCTCCCCGACGAGCGCCCGCTCTGATCTCAGGCGACCAGAACGGTCAGGCGCGACTTGCGAACGCGTCAGGCCTCATCATCGAGCTGATACTGGCGCTGGACGAAAGCGACGATGTCAATCATCTCGCTGACAGTCATGACGTCATTATAATTGCGCATCAGGCTTTCGCCGTCAGATGAAACCGCATTGCGTTCATATCCGCGCGCGATCTCATGCGAGGGGTTGATCACTGACGTGACAAGCTCGCCGTAATTCCTGATCCGCGGCGTCGGTCCGCCGATGACGACCGTCATTTGCGCATCGACGCCCTCGCGAAGGCCCGGCATGCCCGCAACTTCATGGCAGGCCGGACACCCCATGTCGGAGAACAGCCTTTCGCCGCGCGCCGCGTCACCGTCCGGGAGGCGAAAACCGCGCGCGGATTTCGGCCCGACATCGCAGCCTGACAGAGCGAAGGAGACAACGCCGATACCAATGATCGCAGAAGGGCGCATGGGACATTCCTGATGAAGCGCCGGCATCGCCGGCCGCTAAATTTACGCGTCCAAGATGTCGGTTTGGTGACAGCGTCAGCGACAGGGCGAGGCCGGAGAATTTCGTTCGAGCGCCTGCAGGAATTATTAAGGGCGACCGGAAACAATCGCCCGGTCAGCGCCGCCGGCGCGCCCAGGGGGAATTCATGACCGTTCATCGGCTGGCCGCTTCATTCGCCATAACAATTATCCTTTCAGGCTGCGCGACTCACGCCGATCCGGCGACGCTTTCACAATCCAGCGGCGATGACGTCATTCTCATCGCTGAACGTAACGACTTCGGGAGTCTCGATCTCGTCCTCGAAGGCGTCGATCTCGACACCGGGAAATTCACGAACCGGCGCGTCGAACTGTCATCAAACGGCGACTCCCTTTCGCTTGGTTCGGCGGCTCAGCCGTTCAATAAACGCTACGTCGCCAAGAGAGTTCCGGCCGGCGACTATGCGGCCGTCGGCACGATCAGCTCGGCATACGGATATGTTGGACACCGAAGAACGAATTTCATTAATTACAATTGCTATTCGGAAGGCGCGTCGACGATGAGGCTTGCGCCTGGCGGCACCTATTTCGTCAAAACAAATCAAGGCCGGCTGGCGGCCGCCTCAAACGCCGATATCGCATCAGCTGACGCCGCACTCACGCGCGTAGGCGTCCGGGCGGCGCCGGCTGAAACGACGGCGCCAACTTCACTGATCTCATTCGAGGCCGACCAGAACCTGATGGACAAATTGACAGCCTCAGTAAGCTGTCCCGCCGGAAAAACTTTCAAGATTGTCGCAAACGGCGCCGATATCGAGCGCATTGCGCTGGAGGCGATCTGGCGGCCCGCTGACTGCCGAACGGGCGAATGCGCCGGCCCGACGCTCAGCGCCAGTGCGGTGCAGGCGCTATCGCCGGCTTTTGACGCCTATCGTGACGCCGACTATCAAAAAGCACTACAAACGATCGATAGCGCATTTGCGCGCGAGGCGTTCAAAACAAAAAGCGAGTTCTACGGCGCGCTTTACCTGCGAGTTTTAACGCTGGTGAAACTTGACGCCGATGATGTCGCTTTGACCGATGGCGAGCGGCTCCTCTCCGCCAATGTCATGGCGGAGAAGAATCTCGTCAATCTTCGGCTTTTATTGGGAGCGATCCGCATTAAGCGGACCGAATTCGCCGCCGCTCATAAACAATTGTCGCCTGCGCTAAAATACGGCGATATCAACGATGTGCGCATTCTCTCGAGCGCTGTCCACGCCGCCGCCAAAGCCGGCCAGATTGACGATACGCTCGCTTATATTCGCAACATTGAAGCAAAAAAAGGCGTTGCCGAGGCATCATTATGTTATCGGATCGCGTTCGCTGATTTTCGAACGGATGGCCGCGAGGAGGCGGCAAACAGGATCGCCGAAACGTTCGCCGCCACGCGCGGCATAACGCCTGAAGAGGCGCGCGAAGTTCTTTCGAAAAAATGAACCCCCAACGCCGCACGCAGATCCATCAATCGGCGTCGCTGCACGTCTAATGCGCCTCGTCCCAGTTTGCGCCCGCGCGCGCCTCGACGACGAGAGGAACGCTCAAGGCGATTGCGGGCTCCGGCGCGCCTTCCATCACCTTGCGCGCGACGTCGATCGTCTTTTCCGCCTCATCCTTCGGACATTCGAAGACGAGCTCGTCATGCACCTGCAACAGCATTTTCGCTGACAGGCGCGCCTTTGCGAGCGCGTCCGGCATGCGGATCATCGCGCGACGGATGACGTCGGCGGCCGCGCCCTGGATCGGCGCGTTGATCGCCTGACGCTCGGCGTAGCCGCGCATCGCAGGGTTCTTGTCATTGATGCCGCCGACATGGGTGCGCCGGCCGAAGATCGTTTCGACAAAGCCGGCCTTCTTCGCGCCGGCGATCGTGTCGTCCATATATTTCCGGATGCCCGGGAATTTCACGAAATAGCTGTCGATATAGGCTTTCGCCTCCCCGCGCTCGATGCCGAGTTGATTGGCGAGACCGAACGCGGAAATGCCGTAGATGATGCCGAAATTGATCGCTTTCGCGCGCCGGCGCACCATCGGGTCCATTCCCGCGACCGGCACGCCGAACATTTCAGACGCCGTCATGGCGTGGATGTCGACGCCGTTCGCAAAAGCGTCCTTCATCGATTTCAAATCGGCGATATGGGCGAGCAGGCGCAGTTCAATCTGGCTGTAGTCGGCGGAAATGAGGACGTTTCCCTTTTCCGGCACGAAGGCGGTTCTGATCTTGCGGCCGTCTTCCGTCCGTATCGGGATGTTCTGCAGGTTGGGATCGGTCGAGGCGAGGCGCCCGGTCGTCGTCGCCGCGAGTGAGTAAGATGTGTGAACGCGCCCCGTTTCCTTGTTGATCGCAGCGGGAAGCGCATCCGTATAAGTCGATTTGAGCTTGGCGAGGCCACGCCAGTCGAGAATGGCGCGCGGCAGATCGTGCCCCGCCGCGGCGAGATCCTCAAGAATGTCAGCCGATGTCGACCACGCGCCGGTCGATGTTTTCTTGCCGCCCGGAATGCCGAGCTTGCCGAAAAGGATATCTGAAATCTGCTTCGGCGAGCCCATATTGAACGCCTCGCCGGCGAATTCATGCGCCTCGGCCTCGTGCCGCGCCATGCGCTGCGCGAAATCGGCGGAAAGCCGCGCAAGCACGGTGGGGTCGATCTTGACGCCCTCGCGCTCCATCAACCGGATGACGGGAACGAGCGGGCGTTCGAGCGTTTCGTAGACCGTCGTCTTTCCTTCCGCCGCGAGGCGCGGTTTCAGATGCGCATGAAGGCGGAAGGTGATGTCCGCGTCTTCGGCGGCGTATTGCGTCGCCTTGGCGATCTCTACCTCGTCGAAGGTCTTCTGTTTTTTCCCGGAACCGACGACATCGGAAAATTTGATCGTATCGTGATCGAGCCAGCGCCTGGCGAGTTCATCCATGCCGTGACCGCCGACGCCGCAATCGAGCGCATAGGAAATCAGCATGGTGTCGTCGATCGGCGCAACATCAATTCCATGACGCGCGAAGACATGCATGTCGTATTTGATGTTTTGTCCTACCTTGAGAACGCTCGCATCTTCGAGAAGCGGCTTCAAAAGCCTGATCGCCTTTTCGAGCGGCATCTGCCTTGACGCATCGGCGTCATCAAAGGCGAGCCCCTTGGCGCCGTGGCCGAGCGGAATGTAACAGGCGCGCCCCGCCTCGACGCTCAATGAAACGCCGACCAGCGCCGCGCCCATCGCGTCAAGACTGTCCGTTTCCGTATCGACAGCGACGACGCCTTTTTCGAACGCGGCGGCGACCCAGGTCTTGAGCGCCGCCTCGTCAAAAACGGTTTCATATCCGGCCTCCGCCGCCGGTTTTGCTGCGCTCGTCGTCTCCTGCGCCGGCGCGGCGGCCGGCGATGATTGCGGCGCGCCGCCATGGTCGCCGTCGACGCGCCGCAAAAGCGTATTGAATTCCATCCTGCGCAAGAACTCCGCAGCCATGGCGTGATCGAACGGACGGATTTTCAGATCATCGAGCGGTTCAGGAAGCGGCGCGTCGTCTTTCAAAATAACGAGCCGTTTTGAAATTCTGGCCGCATCGGCGTTTTCAATCAGTTTTTCGCGGCGCTTTTGCTGCTTGATCTCGCCGGCGCGCGCGAGCAGCGTTTCAACATCGCCGTATTCTTCGATGAGTTGCGCCGCGGTCTTGATCCCGATGCCGGGAACGCCCGGCACATTGTCGACGGAATCGCCGGCGAGCGCCTGCACCTCGACGACTTTTTCAGGCGGCACGCCGAATTTCTCGATCACTTCATCGCGGGCGATGCGGCGGTTCTTCATCGTATCGAAAAGCGTGATCCGGTCATTGACGAGCTGCATCAGGTCCTTGTCGGACGAGATGATGACGCATTCCCCGCCGGCTTTTTCCGCCGCGCGCGCATAGGACGCGATGAGATCGTCCGCCTCATAGCCTTCAAGCTCGATGCACGGGACGTTGAAGGCGCGCGTCGCTTCCCGCACCAGCGGAAATTGCGGCACGAGATCTTCCGGCGCCGGCGGACGGTTCGCCTTGTAGTCGGGATAGAAGTCGTTGCGGAAACTCTTGCCGGAATGATCGAAAATGACGGCGAGATGCGTCGGCTCATGCTCGTCCGTCATGTCGGCGAGAAGTTTGTAGAGCATGTTCGAATAGCCGGAGACCGCGCCGACCGGCAGGCCGTCCGACTTGCGCGTCAACGGCGGCAAGGCGTGATAGGCGCGGAAAATGTAGCCTGAGCCGTCAACGAGATAGAGGCGGATGGGCGCTTTTGACATGAGGCGTTCCGGCGAGCGAGCGAATGGCCCGCCTGTATCCGCCGTCCGGCGCCAAAAGTCGACCCGACGCTAACTCTCCGCACGACGCGGCGCGGCTGCGAGTTCCGCGGCGAGCTTTCCCGCCTCCGTCGCGCGCGGTTTCGCAAAGCGCGCAAGCGCAAGGAACGTCACCGGCGTCAGGAAAAGCGTGAAGATCGTCGCAAAGCCGAGGCCGCCGAAGACGACCCAGCCGAGCGCAGCGCGCGATTCAGCGCCCGCGCCCGAGCCGAGAATGAGCGGCAGCCCGCCAAGCAATGTCGAGATGGCGGTCATCAGGACAGGACGCAGGCGCGTCATCGACGCATCGAGAATCGCATCCTTGACGGCCATCCCGTCGTCGCGCCGCTTGTTTGCGAATTCAACGATCAGGATGCCGTTCTTCGCCATGATGCCGATGAGAAGGACGAGGCCGATCTGGCTGTAATAGTTGAGTGATCCGCCGGTCAGCTGGATCGCCAGGACAGCGGCGGCGAGACCGAACGGCACCGTCAGCATGATGATGAGCGCCGAAATGAAGCTTTCAAACTGCGCCGCAAGAACGAGCAGCACGATGAGGGCCGCAAAGCCGAAAACGATGAGCGTTGAATCGTCCGATTGCTGAAGAATGCGCGCCTCGCCCATCAGCACGGTAGACATATTCCCGTCGAGCGATGCGTCGGCGATCTGGCGCATCGCCGCGACGGCGTCGCCGAGGCGCACGCCGTCGGCGAGGTTCGCCGTCACCGGCACGGCGCGTCGGCGCTGTTCGCGAGAGAGAGTGGAGGCGATTGGCGCTTCACGCACCGTCGCTATCGAGGTCAGCGGCACGAAGACGCCCGCGCCCGTCTTCACGAAGAGATTGGCGAGATCCGTCGGATCGTCGACGGGCTCGCCGCCCGCCGAGATGTAGACATTGATGATGTCGTCGCCGACAAAGATTTCCGCCGCGCGATATTCATCCGACATCGCAGCAAGCGTTGTGGTGATCGCCGACAACGGAACGCCGAGCAGCGCCGCCGCCTCGCGATCGACTTCGACGCTGATCTGCGGGCGTGAGAAGCGGAAATTCGGCCGCACATCGGTGAAGATCGGATTTTCCTGCATCGCCGCAGAGAGCGCTTCGGCGGCGTCGGCGGTCGCCGCGTAATCATCGCCGAGGACGGCGAATTGCAGTCCCTGACCGCCGCCGCGAATGCCGAGGCTGTTGCCCGAACGGAAAAAGGCGGAAACGCCCGGAATGGAGGTGACGAAAGGCCTTATACGGGTCTCGATATCCTGCTGCGTCGCCTTGCGGTCGCCCCAGTCTTTCAGAAGGACGCCGACAAAAGCGAGATTGCCGCCGCCGACGCCGTTGATCGAAATGACGCGCAGGCCCTCGCCCGATTCAACGACTTTCTGAAGCTCATCTTCGATGATGCGGACCTTGTCGTCGACAAAGCCGAATGTCGCGCCTTCCTGACCCGACACCGCCATGAAGACGCGGCCGCGATCTTCTGTCGGCGTCAGTTCGCGCGGCAGCCCCTGATAGGCGAAATAACCGCCGACAGCGAAGACCAACGACAAAACGACCGGAACCGCCGGGCGCGCAAGAAGAAAGCCGAGAAAGCCGCGATAAAGTCGCGTCGCGCGCGTTTCCTTTCCGCCCTCATGATGCGCGGTCGCGCGGCCGAAGCGGATTGATAGAACAGGAACAAGCGTCAACGCGACAAAAGAGGAAATCAGCACAGCGAAGGCGAGCACGAAACCGAATTCCGAAAAGAGCTGGCCGGCCTGTCCCGGCAGGAACGATATTGGCACGAAGACGGCGGCGAGCGTCGCCGTCGTCGACAGGACGGCGAACACGATCTCCCGGGTGCCGAGCACCGCGGCGGCGCGCTTTCCGGCGCCGTGCGATTTCCAGCGCTCGATATTCTCCGTCACGACGATCGCATCGTCGACGACAAGGCCCGTCGCCATGACAAGCGCAAGCAACGTCAGGAGGTTGATCGAAAATCCGGCGAGATAGATTGCGCCGACCGTGCCAAGGAGAGAAACCGGAATGGCGACCGCCGGGATGATCGTGGCGCGCCATGAACGCAGGAACAGGAAAATCACCGCAATGACGATCAGGGTCGCGGCGATGAGGCTGCCGATGACCTCTTCGATCGAGCGCTCGATGAAGATGGAATCGTCTGTCGAAATATTGACTTCGACATCCGCGGGAAGACTCTCATTGAGCTCCGCGACGGCGGCCCTGACTCCCTGCGACACGGCGACCGTATTCGATTGCGCCTGGCGCAGAATGCCGATGCCGACGCCGGGAAGGCCGTTCACCCGCGCCGACGTCGTTTCGTCCTCAAACGACCATTCAACGAGCGCGACGTCGGAA
>JAGRED010000394.1 GCA_020446725.1 Parvularculaceae bacterium
CAGCATCGCGGAATGCCGCCTCCCTGCGGCCTTCGGCTTCAAGGATCGCCGACTGTTTTTCGCCCTCTGCGCGCAGGATCGCGGATTGCTTTTCGCCTTCGGCGGTCAGGATTTCCGCGCGCTTCAACCGCTCAGCCTTCATCTGCCGCGCCATCGCCTCGGTGATGTCGGCGGGCGGCGACAAGTCCTTGATTTCAACGCGCGTCACCTTGACGCCCCAGGGGTTCGTCGCCGAATCGATAACGCGCAACAGGCGTTCATTGATATCGTCGCGATTTGAAAGCACCTGGTCGAGATCGAGCGAACCGATAACGGTCCGGATGTTCGTCATCGCAAGATTGGCGATCGCCAGGTTCAGATTGGCGACTTCATAGGCGGCGGCGGCCGCATCCATCACCTGAATGAAGGCCACCGCATCCGTCGTCACCATGGCGTTGTCGCGCGTGATGACTTCCTGCGGAGGAATGTCGAGCACCTGCTCCATCATGTTCATGCGCCGGCCGACCCTGTCGACGAAAGGCGTCAGAAGATGCAGGCCCGGCTTGATCGTCTTCACATAGCGGCCGAAACGTTCGACCGTGAACTGATAGCCCTGCGGCACGATTTTCACCGTCGACCACAGGATGAAGATCGACAGCGCGACAAGCGCGACCGAGAACAGACCAAAGGCTTCCATCAAGGCTTCTCCCTTCCCATTGACCCTATTGAGATCGGAATCCGATTCGCCGGGCGCCAGACTTGAAAATCCGGATTTTCGACCGGCGCCGTGGTTAATGGCGCAAATGCAACGTCGAGGCGAAAAAACCGACAAAAAAGCCCGGAAATTCGGCCCGAATCCCCTACCGCGCCGGTTAATCAGCGGTTAATTTGCCGATATGGGTTTTCGGGGATGCGTGCGGTTGCTGGGGGCGTCCGCCGCCGTAATGGCGGCGGTTTCGTTTGCGTCCGCGGCGCAGGCGGAAGCGGTCAATACGGGCGACGCCTGGAAAATCTACAAGACGGAATGGGACGCCGCCGACGAGGACCGCTATTCGGAATTCGTCCAGGCGATCGGGCGCTCGACCTGCACGACGCTCGAATCATGTCTCGCCAATTCCGCCAATCCCTTCCATGAGGACGACGATCCGGAATTCACCGGCGACTGCGCGGATATGGCCTATACGCTGCGCGCCTATTTCGCCTGGAAGAACGGCCTGCCCTTCTCCTACCAGAATGCGATGCGCACCGCCGACGGCAAGCGCGAGGACCTGCGCTATTCGTCGAACGGCAATGTCGTCGCCGCACGGCGCGACGCCGTCGGCGAGCGGCCCGTCTCCGCCGCCGGCTATATCGGGCGGATCGGCGGCGAGGTTTCGACCGCCATGTTCCGGACGCATCCCGACAATGGCGAAGGCGCGCTCTTCGACGATTTCTATCCGGTGAAGATCAATCGGGACG
Source organism: Parvularculaceae bacterium (assembly GCA_020446725.1). Classification (GTDB taxonomy): domain Bacteria; phylum Pseudomonadota; class Alphaproteobacteria; order Caulobacterales; family Parvularculaceae; genus Amphiplicatus. The sequence continues at coordinate 1,438 of JAGRED010000394.1, forward strand.
CCGTGCGCCCCGGCGTCCTCGCCTATGACATCTACGGCCATGTCGGCATCGTCTACGACATTCTCGAAGACGGGCGCATTCTCGTCATCGCCTCGCATCCCGATCGGTCAGTGACGCGCACGACCTACGGCGCCAATTTCCTGCGTTCGAAACCCGATCTCGGCGCCGGGCTCAAAGGCTGGCGTCCGATCCGCCTTGAAGGCGCGAAACATCTCGCCGACGGCTCTTATGCGGGAGGGCGCATCCGCGCCGCGAAGAACGCAGACATCGCGCATTATTCGATGGAGCAATTCGTCGGCAACGAGCCCGATCCCAACGGCGACTGGCGTTATGGCGATTTCGTCGTCAACGGCCGCATGGTCAATTATTACGACTTCGTGCGCCGCAGCCTCGCCTCGCCGGATTTCGCTTACAACCCGGTCGAGGAACTTCGCTACGGCATGCAGACGATCTGCGGCGCCGTCAGGGATCGCAAGGTCGCCGTCGAGCGCGCCGTCTCCGCCGGCTTTCCGGCGAAACCGCATCCGCCGCGTCTGCCGCCCAACATCTACGGGACCTATGGCGAATGGGAAGGTTATTCGACGCCCTCGCGCGATGCGCGGCTCAAGGTTTCGTTCATCGACCTGAAACGAACGATCGCTGAGCTTGTCGCGCATTTCAACGGCGGCGACACGGATGTGCGCTATGACGGCGACAATCTTTCGCGCGACCTGTGGGAGGCGTATCAACTTGAAAAAGACGCCTGCACCTTCACCTATTGGCGATCGGACGACAGCCGCATCCGCATGAATCTGGGTCACGTGCAGGATCGTCTGTGGGACCTCTCTTTCGATCCCTATCACTGCGCGGAACGGCGCTGGGGCGCGAGCAATCTTGAACTCGCGACCTGCACGGATGATGAGCACAAGACGCGCTGGTACAATGCGCAGCGCTGGCTGCGCTATCAGGCGGAGCGCACCTACGACGTTCGCATGGATTTCACCGTCGATGAATTGAAACCCCCTTCCGTCGCGAGCGCTGCGGAAGGCGGTCTCGGCGCCGACGCGCCGGCTGACGCGGATCTGCGCGCTTATCTCGCGGGTCTCAACTCCTTCCCGCTCTCATCGCTTGAAGAAAGGCCCGAGGTCTTTCTCGTCTCAGGAACGCCCGTCGAGCCGGAGCCGCAATTGCCGGCGTGGCATTCGAAAATCCTCAACGGCTGGACGAAGGCGAAATAAAAGGCGCAAAAGAGCGCATATTGGCCTCCGCGCGCGTTTTTGATCGCACCCGCGCCGACAAA
>JAGRED010000044.1 GCA_020446725.1 Parvularculaceae bacterium
AAGCGGCGTCGGCGCCGTTCGCATGAGCATTGGTCCTAAAGACGCCTCTGGCCGTCGATCGGTTGATCCGGTCGAAGGATCGGAATTTCGCCTCAACGCCGATCTCATCATCAAGGCGCTCGGATTTGAAGCCGAAGATTTGCCCGTGATGTTCAACGCGCCCCAGCTGAAATTTTCAAAGCGCGGCGTAGTCGAAACGCGTCCTGGTTCGCTTGAAACGAGCATTCCCGGCGTGTTCGCCGCGGGCGATATCGTGCGCGGCGCCTCGCTCGTCGTCTGGGCGATCGTCGACGGGCGAAAAGCGGCGGCGGAAATTATCGAGCGCGTATCGACGACGTCGACTACGCTGCTCGCCGCTGAATAAGCCCGCCGCCCTTTCCCAGACCGAAAAAATGAAAAACGAGATCAACACCTACCTCGAAAACCGTCAAAAGCTCATCGACGCGGGCGCTTATGAACTCGCGTCGGAACGCGACGCCTGCGGCGTCGGGCTCGTCGCCGCGCTTGACGGAACGCCCAAGCGCGCCATCGTCGAGATGGCGATTTCGGCGCTGAAAGCCGTCTGGCACCGCGGCGCCGTCGCCGCCGACGGCAAGACCGGCGACGGCGCGGGCCTTCTCGTCAACATTCCCCAGGATCTCTTCCGCCATTACGTGACGCGCCTCGGCCGCACGCCGGAAGAACATGACCTTTGCGCCGGCATGATTTTTCTGCCGCGCACGAATTTCAGCGCGCAAGACCAATGCCGCACGATCGTTGAAACCGAGATCATCCGCGACGGGTTCAACGTCTATGGCTGGCGCCAGGTTCCGGTCGACGCAGGTCGGCTCGGCGTGCGCGCCAATCTCGTGCGTCCGGAAATCGAGCAGGTTCTCTTCTACGACCCGAAGGGCCGCGCGAAAGACGATCTCGAACGGGCGCTTTATCTCGTTCGTCGCCGCATCGAACAGCGCGTTCGCGAAGCGAACCTTCAGGATTTCTACGTCTGTTCGCTCTCGGCGCGATCGATCATCTACAAGGGAATGTTTCTCGCCGAGGAAATCGACGGCTTCTACCGCGACCTTCAGGACCCGCGCTTCATCTCGTCGATCGCCATATTCCACCAGCGCTACTCGACAAACACTTTTCCCGAATGGCGGCTGGCGCAACCTTTCCGAATGCTCGCGCATAATGGCGAGATCAACACGCTCAAAGGCAACCGCAACTGGATGAAGAGCCATGAGATCCGCATGGCCTCGAGCGCGTTCGGCGATGAAGGCGAATGCGTCAAGCCGGTCATCCGTCCGGGCGCGTCGGATTCGGCGGCGCTTGATCAGGTCTTCGAGCTGATCGTTCGCGCAGGCCGGACCGGCCCGATGGCGAAAGCGCTTCTCATCCCTGAAGCCTGGGCGAAGCGCGGCGCCGTCATGAAAGACGAATGGCGTGCGCTTTACAGCTATTGCAACGCCGTCATGGAGCCTTGGGACGGCCCGGCTGCGATCGCCGCCTATGACGGTCGCTACATCATCGCGGGTCTTGATCGCAACGGGCTTCGCCCATCGCGCTATGCGATCACTGAGGACGGCGTTCTCGCAGTCGGATCGGAAACCGGCATGTGTCCGCTCGGCGAGCGCAAGGTGTTGCGCCGCGGCGCCATCGAACCCGGGCGCATGATCGCCTTCGACACCGAGGAGCTGAAATTCTACGAGCAGGACGAAATTCTCGACCATCTCGCGGGCAAGCATCCCTACCCTGAATGGCTGGAGAATGTCGTTCTCCTCGAACCCGATATCGGGCCGGGGCCGGAAGAACGGCTTTTCGCCGGCGAAGATCTCATCCGCCGGCAGGCGGCCGCCGGCTTCGCGCTTGAAGATCTCGATCTCGTTCTGAAGCCGATGGCGATGACCGGCAAGGAAGCGATCGGGTCGATGGGCGATGACGCGCCGATCGCCGTTCTGTCGGACGAGTATCGTCCGCTGTCGCATTTTTTCCGGCAGAATTTCAGCCAGGTCACAAACCCGCCGATCGATCCCCTGCGCGAGGCCGGGGTGATGAGCCTGACGACGCGGTTCAAAAATCTCGGCAACATCCTCGCCTCGGACAAGACGCAGACCGACGTCTATGTTCTTGAAAGCCCGATCCTGACAAACGGCATGTATGACCGGCTGCGCGATCATCTCAACGAAAACATCGTCGAGATTGACTGCACCTATGACGCGCCGGCCGGAGACAGCGGCGGCGACGCGCTACGATCGGCGCTCGACCGCATTCGCACGGAAGCGGCGGAGGCGGTCAAGAACGGCGCCGGCATCATCGTCCTGACCGACGAGCGGCAGGACGCCGGTCGCACGCCCGTTCCGATGATCCTCGCCGCCGGCGGCGCCCATACGCATCTGACGCATGTCGGACAAAGAACGTTCTGTTCGATCATCGTGCGCGCCGCGGAATGTATGGATGCGCATTACACCGCCGTTCTCGTCGGCGTCGGCGCGACGGCGGTCTGTCCTTACCTCGCCTTTGAATCGATCGCCGACGGGGTGAAGCGCGGTCACTATGACGGCCTCGACATCAATCAATGCGTCTATAATTACAAATGCGCGCTTGAAGCCGGACTGCTCAAGATCATTTCGAAGATGGGCATTTCCGTCATTTCGTCCTACCGCGGCGGATGCAATTTCGA
>JAGRED010000395.1 GCA_020446725.1 Parvularculaceae bacterium
TGACGGCGGCGCCCCCCCCGCAGGGCGGAAAGCTGCAATACAGGATCAAGAACGATCAAGAGCCGTTCGAACGCGTGGTGAGCGAATCGCAACTCGCCTTTGTCGCCCAGATCTGATCCTTTAAGTATTCCACGGAAGAAAACGGCCCGGTGAAAATCACCGGGCTTTTTTTGGCGCAAAAAAACGGCGGGCCCAAAGGCCCGCCGTCGCATTCTAACCGTGTGACAGACGACTAGAAGTCGATCGTCGTGCCGATGAACAGGAAGCGGCCCTGCGCATCATAGGTCTGAGGATAGGTGTTGCCGTTCGTGAAGCCCGTCTGTTGGGCCGTGAGCGGCGGATCCTTGTCGAGGAGGTTGTTCACCCCGACGCGGACATTCCACTTCTCCGTCAAATTATAGGACGCCGCGAGGTCGATATAGTTGCGGCTGCCGAGCGTGTGGTTGCGGTTGACGCTCGGATCAGGATTGGCGACGCCGAACTGATCGACCGAACCGAAATAACGCCAGGTGAGCGACGCGTCGACGCCAAGCGGCGTTTCCCACGTCGTGCGCAACTTATGACGCCATACCGGCAGCGGAACGCCAGAGAACGTGTCGCAGATGCCCGCATATTTGCCTTCGCACGCTGAAATTGCGTCGCCCGGCTCCGGCTCGATCAAGTAGTCGATCAGATAGGTGCCGACGAGGTCGAATGAAAGACCGCCGGCGCTTCCAAGATCGAAGCTGTAGTTGCCGTTGATGTCGAGGCCGGACGTCGCAAGCGAACCGGTGTTGTTATTGAGCAGCGTGAAGAACCCTGAAGTGTTCAGGAACAGCGAGCCGCTATTCGGCGCGCGTGTGATCAGGCTGCACGCAAGCGCTTCGCCGGTGGACAGGCAGCGCTGCATGATGTTGTCGGCTGACGGACCCGCGATAAACCCTTCGACCTTGATATCGAAGTAATCGACGGACACGAACAGATTTCCGGGCACAAACTCCGGCGTCAGAACAACGCCGACCGTATAGGTGTCCGAAACTTCCGGCCGCAGGTTCGGGTTGCCGCCGAACACAGCGTTGTATTGAGCAGCCGGGTTGTTGGTGATCGACCCGTACTGGCCTGCCGTCACGCCGGTATTGGCGCATTGGGTCGCCGTCGCGTTCGGCGTCGCGCCCGCGCAGGGATCGCTGAAGCCGTTGACGTTGGCCAATGCAGTCAGACCGGTATTCTGCGGACGGAATGCTTCCAGAACGTTGGCCGCACGCGCTGCGCGCTGCCAGCCGCCGCGAACGCGAATATCCGGCGTAACCTGCCAGTCGCCTTGCAGTTTCCACGTCGAATACGAACCCGATGTCGAAACGTTGGAATGACGATATCCGCCGCTGAAGCTCAGGGCTTCTGCGAACGCCATGCCGGAAACGAGTGGGATCTGCGCTTCGATGTAGAAGTCGGTCGTTTCGATCGACGCATTGACCGGCGGCGTCGTGCCGCCCTGACCGGCGAGATCGCCCGACTGGAACAGCGCGTCCGGCTGATACACAAGCTGGTCCTTGCGCCATTCAAAACCGCCGGCGATGCCGACGCCGTCTTCAGCCCAAGGAGACTTGACGCCGTACTGGCCGAGATCGCCGGTGAAGTTCGCCTGTCCCATATACTGGAAGGTGTCGCCGTCCTGGAATGACGGAACGGAGACATACTGAACCGCCGCCGGGGTAACGCCGCCGATCTGGAAGATGTTAAGCGGAATACAGGCCGGGTCCGTACCGTCGACAACCGAACGGCAGGTCGGCACGCCGCCGACATCGATGACATCGAGCGCGCGCACCATGCGCGTGATCGAGGCGTCGTTTTCATAACGCTGCGCGTTATGCGTGTTCGCGTACTGGAAGAACGTATCGTAGGTCCACCCTTCCATGATGTCGCCGCGAACGCCGGCGACAATGCGGTAGCTGGTGAGGCGGATATGATCGTTCCGGCCCGCGCCGAGTTCGACGAAGCGCTTGCCGGGATAAAGCGTCGCCGTGCCCGTATTGACGCCGGAGCCCGGAATGACAGCCCCGTTCAAATCAAACGAACCGCAAATCGCGTCAAGCTGGCTGTAGCCTGCCGCACCCGCCGTATTGCTGATCAGCGGGTTGTCGCAGTTGATTGTCGTGGGCGTGAAGAACGTCCCAGTGAACGCGATCTGCGCATCCGACGTGTAATCGTAGAACATCGCCTGGGTGTAGACTTCGGCATGGTCGTTGATCTCGTAACGGCCGAAAGCGCCGAGCACATAACGCTCGTCGGGACGCTGATAGAAGTTCGTCGGCGCGAAGTTGAAGACGTCCGGCGACAGCGCGTTAACAAACGCGTCAGTCGGCCGGAACGTGTTGCCGGGTCCGTTCTCATCAAGCGTCCACGTGCCGTTCGGCGTCGCGAAGGTGCCGTTGATATTCGTCGCCGAGCCCGAGCAGCCGAAGCCGAAGGGAAGCGCTGCGCCGAACGCGCCGCCGCCGAACTGGCAGCGTGAATAATCGCGCGTGTCCTGCGTGATTTTGTCGTTATTGCGATAGCCGGCATAGGCCGTGACGTTGCCGCGGCCGTCTTCGGTGTTGGCGCCGACGATGAGCGTGATTTCCTGACCCTTGCCGTCGAAAACGCCGCTTTCCGGCACGCCGAATCCGCTGCGGTTCAGGATGTCTTGAGACACCTGATCATTATTCGAGTGCTGGTAACCGGAAAGCTGACCATCGAGCCGCACGCCTTCGAAATCGTCGATCATGACGAAGTTGACGACGCCGGCGATGGCGTCGGACCCGTAAACGGCCGAGGCGCCGCCGGTCAGCACGTCGACGCGTTCGACGAGCGCGGAGGGAATCTGGTTGAGGTCAGGAGCCGAAGCGCCGGCGATTGACGAGCCGTATTGAAGGCGACGACCGTCGACGAGGACGAGCGTGCGCACCGACCCCAAGCCGCGAAGGTTGACAGTGGCCGTGCCGGTGGCGCCGTTTGAGGTGTTCGCGCCCTGGGCCGCGAAGGCCTGCGGCAGCGTGTTGACGAGATCTTCGACGCGCGTCGTGCCGCGGATGTCGAATTCGACATTGCCGATCGTCGTGACCGGGCTGGTCGAGGACGCGTTCGTCGACGGAATGCGCGAGCCCGTCACGATGATTTCATCGTCAGCCTGTTGCGCGTAGCCGAGTTGCGGCGCGACGGCGGCGGCCGACGCGAGCGCAAATACGGAGGCGCGTGACAGGAGCCCGCTCTCCCGTCTCTTTGTGATTTTATTATGCATGAAAGCCCCTATCCAGTTGAGGTTTGTTTGGCGCGCAAACGACCCCCGACCGGATTTTCCGGACATGCGGCAGCCCTGCGCATGAGGAGAGACAACGCGTTTCCCGCCCCCCTCAGTCCCGATCCGGGATCGATTGAGGGGTGTGACAAGTATGCAACAGCAGGATGGCGGGGAGTGGTTGCGCCCATTCGATCCGAGGCGCTAAGCTCCAAAAGCGGTCGGAATGTCTTGCACACATTCCGACCAGTTTAACTGGAGGACTATCGACGGGCTCACCATCGACGTCACGCCATACAGACACCGCCGATTGAAAACCCCTCAATCCAAAAAGAGGGCGGCGGGAATGGATGGACGAAGTCGACAGGCGGCGAACTTAATCGTCGTCCTTGAAAGGATGTGAGCGCGTGGATGACACCGGCGACAGCCGCAGACGCGGCGAAGCAGACCCGCAAGCGGTCGACGGCGCAATCAGGCGTCACGACCGGATGCTGGTGCGTTGGCTCGCCCAGAAATTCGGGGATATCGAAATCGCTCGCGACATCGCGCAGAGCGCCTATTTGCGCGTCTGGCGCTATGCGCAGACGCAGGCGATCGACAACCCGCAGGCTCTTCTTTTCAAAACAGCGGCCAATCTCGCGGCGAATGAATTTCGTGCCCGTAAAAGGTTGCTGCGCCTGACTGCGGAAGCGCCGCAGGACGGTTCGGCGAATCCGATTGAGCAGATCGCCAGCCTTTCCCCTTCTCCGGAAGCGACGACGCTAGCGCGCGAAGAGGTCGCCGCCTCGATCGAGGCTATCAACGCCCTTCCCGAGCAGGTGCGCCGCGCCTTTATCCTCAGCCGCTTTGAGGAAAAGACCTATCGCGAAATCGCCGTCATGTTGGGCGTCTCTGAAAGCAGTGTTGAAAAATACATCATCTCAGCGCTGAAAGCGCTCCGAAAAGCCGCAAAAGACGCTGACTTCAATTCAAAGGTAATCCCGCTGCCAAGTCGACGAGACAGAGCGTAAATCAAAAAAAGCAAAACCAAAAAGAAGAACACGGAATGAAATCAAGGCTCACAAACACGCCGGAAGGCGCTGACAGGGACGACGCATCGTTCTGGATGATGAAAAAGATGTCCGGCAAGATGTCTCCCCATGACCAGGAAGCGCTGGCGAATTGGCTGGACGAATCGCCGGCGAACGCCGCAGCGCTGGCGGAGCTTGAGCGTCTCGTTCAAGGCGTCGAACAACATGGCGATCTCCTTCTCGCCGCCGAATTCGAACGCGAACTTGAAGAAGCTTCCGCCTATCGAAACGATTCCTGGATGTCCGTCAGAAACATCGCAGCGACGATCATGATCGCCGGCGCGGCGACAATCATCGCTCTGTTCGTCGCGCCTCAATACGCGCATTCTCCGGACTCGTACCAGACCGCGATTGGACAATATCAGGAGATCGCCCTCGACGACGGCAGCGAGGTTGAGCTCAACACCGCGTCCAGCATTCAAGTCGCCTACAACGCCAAGCGACGGGCCGTCGGTCTCGATAGCGGCGAGGCCTTCTTCAATGTCGAAAAAGACAAGTCTCGGCCGTTCATCGTCAAAACCAATTACGCGGAAATTTCCGTGACCGGCACGTCATTCAGCGTTTCGTCTGATGCGCAGGGCTCAAGCGTCCATGTCTTGACCGGCGTTGTCGATGTTAAGCCATTGCGCGGGCAGTCCTCGACGCTGCTCGCCGGCGACATGGTGAACATCGGAAAAGATGGATACGCCAGCGATGTTCGCCGATATGACCCGGCGCTGGTTCTTGCCTGGCGAGGCGGGAAAGCGCGGTTTCGCGAAGAACCCCTCGAAGCGGTGCTCGTTTCACTCAATCGGTATTTCGATACGCCGATTGAACTTGGCGACAAAGAACTCGCCAAATTGCCGGTCACTGGCGAATTCGACATTCGCGACCGCGACACGGCGGTCAGGGCGCTGACCCTCGCGTTCGATCTTGAAAGCCGCACCGAATCATCACGCGTGATTTTGAACCGGCGGGAATCCGAATGACCGCTCGCGTCCTCCCTGGCCTCTTCGCGGCTGTCGTCGCCTCAGTCAGCGCCGTAATGGCGGCCGATCAGGCGGAGACGCCGGAACGCACGGCCGACCTCAGCCTGCTTGCGCCGCGCTCACCCAATACGGCCGGGCGTTTCCCAATCGAACCGATTCTCGACTCGCTTTCGCAATCGCTTGGATTGTCGTTCGTCTTCGACAGTCGCGTTATCGCGGACAAGACGATCCGGCCGGTCGGTCCAGACCGCAATCCGGAGAAAGCGCTGAAACGCGAACTCCAAACGGTCGACCTCGCGTTACACAAGGTCGCCGAGAAGACCTACGCGATTACCCATTCAGAACCGGAGCTTTTTGTCGCGCCGGCGCCGGGGGCGCAGGACGACGTTCAAGAGCCCGAGCCAATCGATACGATCGTCGTCATGGCTTCAATGCCCCTGCAAGCGGAAAGCGCCGGATCAAAACGTCTTTTCAAAATCGATTCAGACGACCTCGCCTATTTGAATGCGACAAGCCCTGCCGAGGCGCTTTACGATCTGCCGCAATCGCTCGCATCCTTTACGCCTTCAAATACAGCATTGCTGGGATCGGCGGCGGGAATCAGCCTCGCAGACCTGCGCGGCCTTGCGCCGAAGCGCACGATGGTCCTCATGAACGGCCGGCGCGGCACAATCACGTCCGGCGGAAACGGCGACATCGCAGGCTTCGATCTCAACTCCGTCGCAGAGCCCTTTATCGAACGAATCGAAGTTCTCAATCTCCCTGCCGGCGCAAGATTCGGCTCCGCCGCCGTCGCCGGCGCCGTCAATTTCGTTACCAAGTCAAATCTTGAGGGCCTCGAAGCGGGCGTGAAAGCGGGCATTTCCGAACAGGGCGATGCGGAAACGATTTCGGTTTATGCACTGGGAGGACGCACGTTTGACTCCTTCGGCAACATCACGATCGGCGTTAACGCCACAAGAACTGAAGGGCTGATCGGCGCTGATCGCCCGTTCTCTTCAACGCCCTACGGCTTCGCTCTCAACGATGTCAGAAGCAACGCTCCCGATGCGGCGTTTCTTCCCGGTTTCGGCGGCAGCTCAATCTCAGAACGAGGGTATTTTTCCGGCGTGCTGCTCGACACCGGCGAATTTCGCCCGTTCTCAAGCAACGATGTATGGATCCCTCAATCAGACGGCTCCGTTTCACCCTTATCCGGCGCGAGCAACCAGCTTTTCAACTGGGCGGCATGGCAATCCGTCGTATTGCCGAGCGACAGGATTTTGGGACAATTCACCTACAATACGGACCTTTCTAAGGATTGGAGCTTTTTCGTCGATTATCACGCCGGCGTTTCGGCGACGAACGGTCAACTCGCCCCCCTTCCGGCGACCGCCTTGCGCGGCGGCGATCCGACGACCGGCGACGCCGCGGTCATTCCGCTTATCAATCCGACATTGCCGCAATCCATTCGCGACCTGGCGGCCGCCGAATTCGGAGCGGCCGTGAGCGCTGTCGTTTTCGACCATCGCTATCTGGAACTTGGCCCGCGACGCCTGAATGTTGACCGGCGCTATCAGGACCTCGCAAGCGGCGTCAGATACGCCACCGATAACGGATTCGAACTGGCGCTCACATATCGGTTCGCCAGAAACAGGACGGCCGAGAAGGAACGTGGTCGGCTCGATCTGAACAAACTTCAGATCGCCTTAAACCCTGTCGCCTGTTCAGCCGTTCCAGACTGTGTCGAAGTTGACTTTTTCACATCGCCATCGATTTCCTTCGCGGCGATAGATTTCCTGCGCACGCCGGAATTGCGAAACAAGGTGATCGTTGGAGAGCATGAACTGACAGCGACAGCGTCAGGCCCATTCGCATTCAATAGGGATGAAGACGGGCGGTATTCCTTCGGCGTTGAGCTGAGACGCAGCTTGTATGAAGAGATCGCTCATATAGCGCCCGATATAATACCGATAGGCAGCATTACCGGCGGCGATGCGCGCAATACGGAAGACGCTATCGACGCCTTTGCTGAAGTTGAAACTCCGCTTCTGCGCTTTGCTGGATTTCCTGGCGATGTCGACGGTTCGATGGCCGCACGTCTTTCCCAGTCTTCGGTGTCCGGCACTGCGATGAACTTCGAAGGCGGCGTCGAATGGCGCCCGATCAACGGCGTTTCAGTTTTTACCCGGCAAGCCATTGGGTCACGCGCGCCGAATTTGATCGAGCTTTTCGGGATAGGCGCAACGCTTGAAACGTATTTCCAGGATCCCTGCGCCTCCTTCGATGCGGCTAAAGAACCGGTGATCGCAGCGAACTGTCAAAGCGGCGGGCCTTTGGGCGTCGGCGCGGGATTTGAGCAAAAGGCCTTCCTCTCCAGCGTGACCGATTACGGAAATCCAGACCTTGAGCCCGAACAGATTCGCAGCCAAGCCTACGGCTTGACGCTGACGCCTACGGATTTCGGACTGGAGATGCCAGGCCGACTTCAATTGTCCGCGGTATGGCTTGATGTTGAAATCGAGGACGCGGTGAACCCGTCGCTCGATACGCTTTTCGATTGTTACTCGAGCCCTGACCTTTCAAGCAAACTCTGCGGCGTCAATCCGCGCACCGGATTGCCTTTGATTGTGAGGGATCCCTTCACAAGACAAATCGTTTCCTATGACAGCTTTTCCATCAACGATGGCGAGTTTCAATGGAGAGGCCTCGACATCGAAGCCCGCTATTCGACAAAACCGCAGACAATCCCTGTTTTCGATTCTGTCTGGCTAAGCGCGCTCCACACATACACAGACCGCGTTCTGCTAAGTGCGGACGGCATGAACCCAGCCCGGCAAGACGGCCTGATTAACTATCCGAGGCACAGAACGCTTATCTCGCTTGGCGCAGATTTGGGCGAGTGGAGCTTTGTCGCTTACGGCAACCGACGCGGCCGCGTGCTGACCGCCCAATCGTTACGGCCCGAGGCGCGCGTGCCGGCGGCCTTCTACCTCGATGCGACCGTCCGGTTCGATTTTAGCGAACGGGCCTACATTCAGGCCAATGTCCAGAACATCACCAATGAGGAACCGGCGATCACGGCCTTTAACGATGTCGGCAATTTCGCGCCGGAATATTATGATCCGATCGGACGCCGCTATTCTGTGGCGGTTCGCATCCATTTCTGATCGCCGCCGCCCTGATCGATGTTCGGCTGGCATCCACGCGTTATTCGTCAGGCAGATTTTCGATCATGAAGCGTATGGCGTTCTCGCCCATGACAGCTTTGATTTCTTCCTCGCCGAGACCGTGTCTTAGCAGCGCATCGGTAAGCGCGATCGCTTCCGATGCGTCAAGAGGCGTTGACGTTGCGCCGTCAAAATCTGATCCAAGCGCGACATGCTCGACACCAAGCAGGCCCACAGCATAAACTATAGCGTTGGCGATTGACGTCAGCGTCGCGTCGCATACAGCGCCGTCCCAGAACCCGACGCCAATAAGTCCGCCGCGATCGGCGATCTCTTTCATCAGATCATCGGGTAAATTGCGCGGGCTGTCGCAATGGCCGCGAAGTCCCGTATGCGATACGATCAGCGGCGCATCCGTCATCGCCAGCACGTCGCGCACGACTGCTTCAGATGAGTGTGCGACATCGATGATCATTCCCCTTTCACGCGCCGATGAAACCGCCGCGCGGCCGAATTCCGTGAGGCCCGCGCCCGAAACGCCATGCAGGGAACCGCCAAGTTCATTGTCGAAAAAATGCTGAAGTCCTAAAATTCTGTAGCCGGCCGCGTAAAGCCGGTCGACGTTGGCGAGATCGCCCTCAAGCGGATGCGCTCCCTCGGTCGCCAGGATGACATTGAGGCCGTTCTTTTCGATGCCAGCGGCCAGGTCTGCACGGGTTGTGACAAGCCGAACACGACCGCCGGAACGCACCTCATAACGTTTCAGCTTGTCCGCGATATGCAACGCGCGCTCGGCAAGGCTTGTCCATGTCTGGACAGGCCAACGCTGCGCGATTGCAAGCGGCGTGATATTGTCCGTATCGCCGGTGTTTTTATCGTAGTTGAGATTCTTCGGCGTTTTTGTCACGGCGGCGAGCACCTGGAGTCGATAGCCGCCTTCCGCAAGCCGGGGCGCATCGGTGTGGCCGCGTGACGCGCGCTTCAGAAAGTCCCGGTCCCAAAGCAATGCGTCATCGTGCAGGTCGGCGAGCCTCAACGTAGAATGAAAAGACGCCGAGGCTTCGCTGATCGGATAAGGATCGTGTGGAATTACCCTGTTCAAGGAAGCATCCACTCTCGCCGGCACGACAAAGAAAAAAATGCCGGCGGCGGCGGCGAGCAGAAAGACAACAATAATTCCAAGAACCCGCAACATCGACCCCTCCATGACGGCTTCTCACAAAGCCGATAGGAGACCGCGCGTCATCAGATTACAAGCGCGCACCTCAGCGATCGTCGAGCAGGCGTCACAATCGGGCGGTTGATCGGCGTATGGCGTCGAAGCCAAGCGCCTCAAGATCCCGAGAATCGTCAATGTCGCGCAGACACTCCAGTTCGGCGACACGCCAACTCTCAGGAAGATTTGCGCGCGTGTCGGCAAGGGCATGTTCGCTCGACCAACGGACGCGGTCGAAAAGGCCAGCCGCAACGCGACGGCCTGAAAATCCGATCAGCCAATAACCGCCGTCCGCCGCCGGGCCGAACACCGCGTCATTGCCGGCAAGTGCGCTGAACGCCCTGCGAATATGGACGGCCCGCAAGCCTGGCGCGTCGGCGCCGATGATGACGGCCGGTCCCCGCGGCGCTCGCCGGAAAGCGTCCGTCATACGTCGGCCGAGATCGCCCTTCGACTGGATGAGGCGTTCAAAGCGCGGCGGCCAAAGCGCGCCGTATTCGGCGACGGCGGCGGGCGGATCGATCGCGATCACCGTCCGCCAGGGACCGTTCGAGGCCGCCGCAATCGTCTGCGCCGTCATCAGCCGAAACAGCATCGCCGCGCGCGCCATGCCGATATCAGCGCCGAGGCGCGTCTTCACGCGCCCGGCTATCGGCGCCTTGACGAATATGACAAGCGTTCCGCTCACCGGTAAAATGCTGCGATTTTCTCTGGCGAAACCCCTGCCCGATACATCGCCATGCAAAGCGCGTTTTTGACCACGCGTCCGCCATATCCGCTCTTTCTGTAACGCGCTGCGGATGTGACAGCGTGCGAGGTCAATACAACCAGCGATTTTCGGCCCATTCTCCGCTTGATGCGGTCGATAATATCCACATCTTCAAAGAGCGGCATGTCGCGATACCCTCCGATCGCATCGTATAGCTTTCGCGAGACGAGCAACCCTTGATCTCCGTAAGGCGTTCCGAAAACCCGTGTACGGATCATGGCGCCGCCGGCGACCAACGCCGGCGCAACGCCGGCTTCGTCAAAGCGTAAGGAAAATACGCCGACATTGTCCTCGCCGCTTTCGATGAGGGCCGAAGCGTCATTCTCCCATCCGGGCTCGAGCTGCGTGTCGGCGTGCAGAAACAGGAGCCAGCGCCCGCGCGCTTCGGCGGCGCCTTGCGCCAACTGCACGCCCCTGCCGCGCCGCCCGACGATGAAACGCGCACCAGCCGCATCGGCGATTTCCGCAACATCGTCTGTTGAGCCGCCATCAGAAATGACAACTTCCCGGACAAGGCCGCCAAGCGCCGCCGGCGCGAGCGCGGCAAGCGTCATCGGCAGACCCTCCGCCGCATTAAGCGTCGGCACCACCACCGAAATGGGCGCTCGTTCATCCATCATTGCCGGCATCCATCCTTGCCGGTTATCGCCGGCCGACGGTCGGCGGAAGAGCCTGTCGCTTCACATTTGTGGAAATTATGTTCTTGATTTGTTCTCTTTTGGCGCTAGCATCCCTCAATGACGCGCGCCGTTGACCCTTCCGCCGCCTCTCACCGCCCGACAGAGGCAAGACCGCCAGCCCAGGCGAAAGGTCGCGGCGCGCGTTCCAACGCCTCAGGACGTTTTGAACGCCTTGCCCGGGAAAACGCCGATGACGGCTGGAACAGCGAGCCGGACGAAAAAAACAAGACGGAAGTCACGCTGGAAACGCCCCGCACGATCATCAATTACGTGGCGAGCCCGTTTGTCGGTTTTGACCGGTCGATCAATCCGTATCGCGGGTGCGAGCATGGATGCATCTATTGCTTCGCGAGGCCGTCGCACGCCTATTACGGTCTTTCCTCGGGCCTTGATTTCGAAACCAAGATCTTCATCAAACCGAACGCCGCGACACTGCTTGATCGCGAACTCGCATCGGGCGCTTACAAGCCGCGCCATATCGCCATCGGCACCAACACCGATCCCTATCAGCCGGTCGAGCGCAGCTATCAGCTGATGCGCGGCATTCTCTCCGTGCTCGCGAAATACAATCACCCCGTATCGATCCTTACCAAATCCGCCCTGATTGAAAGGGATATCGACCTTCTGGCCCCAATGGCGCAGGCGCGGATCGTCAAGACGATGTTGTCGGTGACGACGCTCGATCCGAAGCTGGCGAGAGCGATGGAGCCGCGCGCGTCAACGCCGGCGAAACGCTTCAGCGCCATTAGGACGCTTAAGGCGGCGGGCGTGCCGGTTGGCGTCATGACGGCGCCGATGATCCCCGGCCTTAATGATCATGAA
>JAGRED010000396.1 GCA_020446725.1 Parvularculaceae bacterium
AAATGAGGGAAACGCCCTTGCCGGATTTCGTCGCGCCGAGATAGCGGCGCGCGACCATCCATTCAAAGAACGAGAATGGCGGCGTCGATGAAGGCGCTTTCAGGGCGGCGGAACTCATGGGCGGAGACCAGTCTTTTCTTACGCGCCTCCTATCCCAGTTCGGCGCAATGGCAAAATAATGGCCTTTCCGACAAAGGCCAGGAACGCCCAACTGTCCGAGCGGCGAGGCGGAAACGCTCCGGATCGCCCTAGGAAACGCTGAGCGCCGACTTCACGTCGCGTTTAAGCATCTCAATCGCCGCATCGAGCGAAAGCTCGTCCCGATGGCCGTCAGAGCGGCGCTTTATTTCGACCTTGCCGCTTTCGAGCCCGCGCGGACCGATGATCAGTTGGAAAGGCAGACCGATCAAATCCATGCGGGCGAATTTCTCGCCCGGACGGGCAGGCGTATCGTCATAGAGAACGTCAACGCCCGCGTCTTCAAGCGCCGCATAGGCCCTGGCGCTCGCCTCGTCAGTCGCCGCATCGCCGACCTTGATATTGACCAGACCGACATGGAACGGCGCAACCGGAACCGGCCATTTGCAGCCCGCTTCATCGTGATACGCCTCGATGAGCGCGCCGACGAGCCGGGAAACGCCGACGCCGTAGGACCCCATTTCAACGGCGCGATCCTTGCCGTCGGGCCCGGTCACAAGCGCCTTCATCGGCGCTGAATATTTCTCGCCGAAATAGAAGATGTGGCCGACCTCGATGCCGCGTGCGGCGACGCGCTCGTCTTTCGCGACTTTCGACTCGAATTCAGCATTGTCGTGTTTTTCTTCGGTCGCCGCGTAATAGGACGTGTAGCGATCAATCATCGGTTGCAGGTCGCCGTCGAAATCCGTATCGGCGCCCGGAACGTCAAGGTCGAGCAGCCTGCGGTCGCAGAAGACGGCGCTTTCGCCGGTGTCCGCGAGCACGATGAACTCGTGGCTGAGATCGCCGCCGATCGGCCCGGTGTCGGCGCGCATCGGGATCGAGGTCAGCCCCATGCGCGCAAAGGTCCGCAGATAGGCGACGAACATCTTGTTATAGCTGCGCCGCGCGCCTTCCTGATCGACATCGAAGGAATAGGTATCCTTCATCAGGAATTCGCGGCCGCGCATGACGCCGAAGCGCGGGCGCACTTCATCGCGGAACTTCCACTGGATGTGATAGAGCATCTTCGGCAGGTCTTTGTACGACCGGACCCCGGCGCGAAAGATCTCTGTGATCATTTCCTCATTGGTCGGACCGAACAGCATCTCGCGATCGGCGCGGTCCTTGATGCGCAACATTTCCTTGCCATAGGCCTCATAGCGCCCGCTCTCGCGCCAGAGTTCCGCCGACTGGATGGTCGGCATCAGCATTTCGACGGCGCCCGCCCTGTCCTGCTCTTCGCGGACGATCTGTTCGATCTTTTTTAGGACGCGAAAGCCGAGGGGAAGCCAGGCGTAAATCCCGGCGCTTTCCTGGCGGACCATGCCGGCGCGCAACATCAGCTGGTGAGAGACGATCTGCGCCTCGGCGGGCGTCTCCTTCAGCACGGGGAGATAATAGCGGGAAAGGCGCATCGGCGGCTCCGGATCAAGCGGGGAGCCGTCTCATAGGAAGGACCGGGAAGCTTGTCTACGCGCGCCTTACCGGCAGAAGCGGCGGCGCCGGGGCGCCTCCCGCCCCTCAATATCGAACCGTGCGAGAAGCCGCGCCGAGGCCCATCCGCGTTCCGGGACCGGATAGAGAACAAGAATATGCTCGGCGCTCGCGCGGTCCGGATTGAGATCGACCGCCTCAACGCCCGAAAGGGTGATGATCTTCGGCGCGTCTGCCGGAAGCGCGCACGCATCCGGGCGGATGACGATGGTCTCCGCCGATGCGGCGCCGGCGAGAAATACGGCCCCTATGGCGGGGATGAGAATGCGGCGGGCGTTCATCAGCCGCGCGCTGCAGCCTTTATGCCTTGTTAACCAAGGCGCACGGCGTTTCAGCCGCCGATCAGACCGGAAAGCCGCGATTCATCCTCAAAGACGAGATCGTCGATCCGCCACCGCCCGCCTTCCCGCTTCAATTCGTAGCGAACCGTCTTCGACGCAAAGGCGTCGGAAAACTCGACCGGCACGAGCTTGCCGGGCACTTTCTTTTTGTCGGCGCCGACGGCGAAACGCGTCGGATATTCCTGAGAGTCCGTGAACGGATCGCCATTGATCGACGGCGCCTCGTCGGCATTCTGATTTCGGTCGAGATAGGCGACCATCTTCGCGGCGAAAGCGTCGGTGAAAAATTCGCGTTTTTCAGAGACGGCGTCTTTCTGAAACGCCATCGAGCCGGCGAAGTGGCGCTCGAGAAAGCGCTGCACGACGCCTTCGGGCGAGCGCGCCGTCGCGCGCGTTCCCGGCGTCCGGTCGAGGGTCCAGACCTGATTGTCAATTCCGACAAGGATCGAAGACGCAGTGACGCGGTGATATTCGTAAAGTCCCTGGTTGCAACTGACCGAGAAGCTCGAAATTGTCGGCCCCTTGACGCCGAGCGCTAGCGCGCCGTTGGTTCCGATGCCTGCGCTCTGGAACATTTCCTCGACGGGCGCGTCGTAGGACGTAAAGTTTGCGCGCCCGCAGCCGACCGGTCGCGGCGCAACGACCTCGCCCCGCATGAAAGTCACGCGTTCCCCGATCAAATGTGCGGAGGACGGCATATAGCTGTCCGCGGCCGCCCAGGCGCCGGGGACTATGCGTGTGATGCGCCAATTGCCGTGAACCGGCGGCGTCTCTCCTGCAAACGCGTTGGCGCAAGCCGCGGCCGCAACGGCCGCCCAGATCAGCTTTCTTTTCATAGAGGCCCCAAACCCGATTGAACGCGGATCATACGCCCGGGCGCGCCGGCGTCACAGATGGCGTTGGGAAGAAAATGGTGCGGTCGAGAAGACTCGAACTTCCACGGATTGCTCCACAGCGACCTCAACGCTGCGCGTCTACCAGTTCCGCCACGACCGCACTCAGGGCTTCAGAGGATTTTTGAAGCGAGGCGCGCGACTTAGCAAAAGCCTTCCGGCGCCTCAAGCCCTCAATCTTCGCCTTATTCGCCGCCTTTGGCGGGGCCGGCGACTTCAACCGCGATGCGGTCGCCGACGAGACGGACCTTGCCGTCGGCGATCCGGCGGCCGTTGGCGAGGATTGAAATGGGCTTTGATGCGTCGCGGCCGAGCGGGACGACGGCGCCGCGGCCGAGCGCAAGCGCGACCGCGAGCGGCATGTCGGCGGCGCCGACGACAAAGGAAAGTTCGATGTCGATCTGTTCGACAGCGGCCATTGGCGGTGTTACCCCAGCATACGCAACCGCCCCAGCATCGGCCCCTTTGGTTAGAACCGCGTTAAATAAGGCGTTTTACCGGCAAGAGCCCGTGGAATGGGCGGTTTCGGCCGGCCAGGTCCCCTATCCGGAAGCGTCAGAGGCGATGGAGCGCCGGGTGGCTGCGATCCGGGCCGGCGAGGCCGCAGAGCTTGTCTGGCTGCTGGAACACCCCCCGCTCTACACGGCCGGAACCAGCGCAAAGGACGACGACCTCCTCGACCCCCGGTTCCCGGTCTTCCGTTCCCCCCGGGGCGGCCAGTTCACCTATCACGGCCCCGGCCAGCGGGTCGCCTATGTGATGCTCAACCTCGCCGAGCGTCGGCGGGACGTCAGGGGATTTGTCGCCGCGCTTGAAGACTGGATCATCGGCGCGCTCGCAGCCTTCAATGTGCGGGGCGAGCGGCGTGAAGACCGGGTCGGCGTCTGGGTAGATCGCACGCGCCC
>JAGRED010000397.1 GCA_020446725.1 Parvularculaceae bacterium
ATTTATGGGGCCATCACGTCGAAGAAGACGAGGTAGCGGAAATTGTTATTTCCGTCCGGCGCGTCGTAGGCCATCAGCACGAGATCGAGCCAGCCGTCGCGATCGATATCGGCCGCAGCAAGCCCTGCCCCCTGCCCGAGGTGACCGACGCCCGGAAGCATGCGCTGCGTATTGTGGAACGGCGCTCCTCCGCCGCATGCTGTCAGAACGGTGCCTCCTGGAGCGGTTAGCGAGCCGTCATTCCTGAGCGGCCCGATATCGCGATACCGGAAATTGTTGGCGCCGTCGGGCGCATCATAGGCCATCGCAACAATTTCCGGCGCGCAGTCTCCGTTGACGTCGGCGGTTACGAGCCCCGCCCCTTCACCGAGATGACCAAGCCCGTCCATCTGCGTGACGGCCGACCAACGTGCGGCGTCGCCGTTCGCATTGAGGTCAAATCCGACCTTGTAACGGAAGTTGTTCTGACCATCCGGTGCGTCATAGGCCATGACCACAAGATCCGGCCTTCCATTGTTGTTGAGATCGGCGATATCGGCGCCGGCGCCTTCTGCTTCGTATCCGGCGCCGTCAGTCACTTTGAGATCGCTCCATCCGGAAGGCGCGCCGTTTGGCATCAGGTCCCATGCGACGCGATAGCGAAAATTGTTTTGCCCATCCGGATTGTCATAAGCCATCAGGATTGCGTCCGGACGCCCGTTGCCGTTGAGGTCGGCGATTGCCGCCCCGCCGCCCTGCGACTCATACCCCATGCCGGGGCTTACGAATAAATCGCTCCAGTTTGTCGCCTGACCTTCCGTGTTAAGGTCGAAGCCGACGCGATATCGCGCCGTGTTGTCCTCTGACGGATTGTCGATCGCCATCAGGAGAAGATCCGGCACGCCGTTGCCGTTAATGTCGGCGATCGCCGCGCCGGCGCCCTGACCCTCATAGCCTGCGCCGGGAACTTCGTAAGTGCGTGAGCGGTTCCAGCCGTAAAGCGAACGAATGCCTTCAATGTCCCACGTGCTGAGACGGCCATTCCCATTCCAGCTCGGATTGCAATAGTTCATAACGGAATCGATGTCATAAGGCGTGACGTTGTAATCCGGATCCGTTCCCTGCCGTTGGTCCTTGCAGCTCTCGTCGGGAACATCATTCCGGTTCTGTTCGTGTCCGGCGCCGAGCGCATGGCCGAATTCATGTACGGCGATCGCCTGAATGCAGAACATGCGCGTCGTCTGGCAATCCGGGCTCCAGTTCATGAACGTGAAATTGAGCACCATGCCGTCGGGCTTGTTATTGAGTTCCGACCCGAGGCCTTTCGTATGCGGCCCCGCGTCGGCGATCCGGATGCGAATGCCATTGAAATTTGCGGGACAGGCGTTCCACCCGACAAATCGGACTTTCGATTCCGCTTCCCAGGTCGCGAGCGTCGCCTGTCGCACCCAGTCGCGCTCGGTTGCAAAGGCGCTGACATCTTCCCAGCAAACGCCGATAACCGGGTTACCCCAAACGAATTCGCGTTTGACCGACAGCGGCTGTTGCGTTTGACCGACGCCGCTCGGAAGCGGTTGACCCGGCGCCTGTTCGGTAATCGGCCATCCTTTTCCGAGCGCATTACGCGCGCCGAATTTCGCGTTGCCGGCCGCTTTTTTTCGAAGACCGATCGGAACCGTGTTATTGACGATCGCCGCAACGCTGAAATCGGGATCGCGGACAACGCTCGCCGCGCCTGGTTCGAATTTCTTGGCGACGCTCGGCCCTTCGACGACGGTCGCCGATTTGTCGAGCGGTTTCGCGATGCTGGAGCCCGCCGTTGACGGAAGCTTGCGCTTGCCAAGCGTGCGGACGGGCGTCTTGACGCCGGAAATGCAACAATCATTCGGGCTCGCAGCCGGCGCCGGGTCTTTCAGATAGCACCGCGCTTCGGGTCCTTGCACGCCCGGCTTGACGTAGGTGTAGGCCTTGCATCGCGCATCATTTGCGCACATCGCACGGCATTGCTCCGGGTCAGCGGATTGCATGACCGTGCCCCAATAATCAGAACCAAGACGATCTGTGGATTGTTCAACAGTCGGCTGTTGCGCTGTCGCCGGCGAAATGCAGGCGAGCAGGGCGGCGCAAGCCGCAGCGCCGACCAGGCGCATAAGCGGTCGTTTCATGGCAAACCCCAATTGTGACGGTAAAAGCGATTTATCGACGCAACCTCAAGGCACGCCCCCGTCAGCTTTCGCGACGGTTATTCGAGCCGCGCCGCAGATTTGCGGCGGGCGCAGTTCCAGTTTTTCGAAAGGCCGAGTCTCCCGTTTCGGCGCATGCGCAAATTATCACGCCGCGCAGAGGAGACAAACGACATTTTCAGCAAAAGAGATGCAGATCACAGCGCAATGGCGACCCCGGCAGGACTCGAACCTGCGACCGCCCGCTTAGAAGGCGGGTGCTCTATCCAGCTGAGCTACGGAGTCGTATTCGCGATGGACCACATCCTCAAATTGCGCCCGTCGGCGACTTATTATTCCAGCACGCCTTTTCGCGCAAAAACGGTTTCCGCATTCGCAGCCGGCGTCAGTGGGTCCACGGCTTGCGTCTGCGAAACGCGAAATTGTCGGAATAGGCTTTTGCAACCGGCGCCGAGACCGACGGCGCGACCACCCGATAGGGAATGTTTCTTTCTTCGGCATAGGCGATCGCCGCGTCCTTGGTGTCGAACGTCAGCCTCACCTGCCCGGCGGTCGTGTCCTCGGACGACGTCCAGCCCATCAGGGGGTCGATGCGCCGCGCCGCCGACGCTTCAAACTCAAGCGCCCAGCGCCCGGTCTTGCCTTTGCCGGACTGCATCGCCGTTTTCGCCGGCTGGTAAATCGTCGCGAACATGCCGCCAATCCTCATCCTTTTCACGCCGAATGGTCGGAGCGGCAGGATTCGAACCTGCGGCCCTCTGCTCCCAAAGCAGATGCGCTACCAGACTGCGCTACGCTCCGTTCCCGGCAAGGCAGCTAATTGGCCAAAGCCGACCGCCCTGTAAAGGTCAGCGCTTCTGAAAGAGTGGGTGCCGAACGCGGTCGCCGGGTTTGACGCCGAGCGCGGCGAGGCGCCCGCCATTAACCTCCAGCACCGC
>JAGRED010000398.1 GCA_020446725.1 Parvularculaceae bacterium
ATTTCCGGGGCCGCTCGACGCGTCGGTGCTTGGGCGGGCGCGAAATGACGGTCTCTGGCGACTAGAGACTGTCAATATCCGCGATTTTTCTGACAATCCCTACGGCTCGGTCGATGACACCCCGGCCGGCGGCGGGGCGGGTCTCGTCATGCGGGCGGACATCCTCGCCGCCGCAATTGACAGCGTCAACCGAAACGATCGGCCTCTCATCTGCCTTTCGCCGAGGGGCAGGCCGTTCAGCCAGTCCCGGGCGGCGCACCTTGCCCGAGGCCCCGGCCTAATCGCCCTTTGCGGGCGGTTCGAGGGCATCGACGAGCGTCTCATAGAGGCGCGCGGGCTTGAGGAGGTCTCGATCGGCGACTTCGTCCTCGCCGGCGGCGAGGTCGCGGCGATGGCCATGATCGAGGCTTGCGTCCGCCTGATTCCGGGGGTATTGGGCTCGCCTCTTTCGCTGGGCGAGGAAAGCTTCGCTCACGAGGAAGGCGACTTACGCGGCCGAGACGGCGGGGGCATTCTGCTTGAATATCCCCAATATACGCGGCCGCGGCTTTTTGAGGGTCGAGAGATCCCCCCGGTGCTGCTTTCAGGCGATCACAAGAAAATCGCCGGATGGCGCCGGGAAAGAGCTGAAGAAATAACGCGCGCGCGACGACCGGATCTTATCGCCTCCGGTCCTATCCGGCGGGACAACAAGGATAAGGACCAGGGTCAATGAACATCATTGAGCAGCTCGAAAAAGAAGAAATGGAGCGTCTCGCCAAGCCGGTGCCGGAATTCGCGCCGGGCGACACCGTCAAAGTCGGCGTCAAGGTGAAAGAAGGCGAGCGCGAACGTATCCAGGCTTATGAAGGCGTCGTCATCGGACGCGCGGGATCGGGCCTGAACGAGAATTTCACGGTGCGCAAGATTTCGTTCGGCGAAGGCGTCGAGCGCGTGTTCCCGATCTATTCGCCTTCGGTCGCCTCGATCGAGGTCGTCCGTCGCGGCAAGGTTCGGCGCGCGAAGCTTTACTATCTGCGCGAACGTCGCGGCAAAGCGGCGCGCATCACCGAAAAAGCGACCGCCAAGGAAGAAGCGGCGGAATAACCCGCACGCATTTGGAAACAATCAGGGGCTCGCCCATCGGCGGGCCTCTTTGCTTTTCGGTTTACGGATGATCATTTTGCGCATGCGCGCCCAGCGGAACGCGCAAGCAAGATGCGAAAACAGCTCCCGCATTTCGCGGCACGCCCTATTCGCGAAAGCCGCCCTTAATCTCCGTCGAGAGATAGAGCATCACCGCCCACGCGGCGACATTCTGCCTAAGGTCATCCGGCGAGACCTTGTCGAGCGTGTCGTCCGGCGTGTGATGAAGATCGAAATAGTCGGTGCCGTCCTGATTGAGATCAATCACGGGAACGCCCGCAGCACGCAGCGGGCTGACATCCGCGCCGCCTGACGCCTCGTTGTCGCCAGGCCCGACTCCGAGCGGGCGCAGCGCCTCAGCGAACAGGGCGGCGTTGGGAAGCGATTTTTCACCGAAGCGCGTCTGCATTGACCATATCCTGCCGGCGCCGAAATCGGATTCTGCGGCAAGAACATGACTGGAAAGTTCGCCCTTATGTCGCTCGGCATAGTCCTTGGCGCCGAACAGCCCAACCTCTTCCGCTCCCCACATGACGACGCGGATCGTCCGTCCCGGTTTGCCTTTCATTTCATCGATCAGCTTGGCCGCCGCCAGCGTGATGGCGATACCGGCGCCGTCATCGACAGCGCCTGTGCCGAGGTCCCATGAATCGAGATGGCCGCCAATGACAATCATTTCGTCCGTACGCCCCGGTATCTCACCGACGACGTTGCCGCCCGGCGCGCTTTCGGTTCGCGCGGTTTGCAGATTGAGGGTCATGACGACCGGTTTTTTGGCAAGGCTGATGGCGCGAGAAAGCTGGTCGGCGTCAGGGTTAGACAACGCCGCGGCCGGCGCCGCCGCTTCGCCTTCTTTCACGCGCATCATGCCCGTATGCGGATTTCTGTGGCTGTCCGTTCCGACGGAACGGATAACGGCGGCGAGCGCGCCGCGTTTCGCCGCCTCATAGGCGGCTTCCGAACGCTTGGCGACGGCGACGCCGTAGCCTGAACCGTCCTGCGTCCGCGTCATCTGCTCATCGACAAAGACGATCTTTCCCTCAAGACCTTTCAGCGGCGCCTGCTGCAGGGCGGTCAGCGTTCCGAACCGGACAACTTCGCCCGTGACGCCGCCTTCAGGCGTCGAGATCGAATTGCCGATCGCCGTCACATGGAGGGCTTGCGGAAAGGGCGTGACGATCGATGCGCTTTCGGCGATACGCGACCAGGCGGGCATCGAGAACGTTTCGATGCGAACATTCTTGAATCCAAGCTCTTTCATTTTCGCTGCGCCCCATTCCCGCGCGCGCGCTTCCGCCTCGCTGCCGCCAAGCCGCGGTCCGACTTCCGTCGTCAGGCTCTCAAGAACAGTCCAGGCGGTGTCATCCGCCAGCGCCTTCTCCGTCAGCCGGCCGACCGCATCCCGGTCCCTCTCGGAGAGCGCAGGCCCCTCGGCCACGGCTGAAGATACGGACAATGCGGACAACGCTAACAGGGGGAGAAAACGGTTCATCATGCCTCTTTCGTCTTCAGCTCAGGGTTTTTCTCAAGCTCGAGTTCCGGCGGCAACAGTTCATAGCCGGAGAAAAAGTCATTGTAGTTGCAGGTGAGCTCTTCACCAGCCCGGATGTCGCGCAAGGCGCGCCCCGCTTCAAAATCTGAATAATCGGTATTGGGCGTTTCGGAGTGGTTCATGAAGCGAGAATTATCAACCTCATAGACGATGAAATCCGGCTTTTGCGGATGCGGAAAAGCGTAACGGTCGAGCAGCGATTTGAGATGCGGCGGCGCGTTCAGGTAATCCCCGGTCGGAATGAGCCGGTCAAAATCAACCTCAAATTTCGAGATGACTTCGCCAGCTTTGACATCCTGCGCCGTGAAGACGCCAACGCCTTCAATGTCGCTTTTCGCGATGTAGGTATTGATGATGAACATGGGCCGATCTGGATCTGCAACGCCCTTTTAGCGCAAAAGAAAAACAACCGGAATCGGCAATTTGACTCACATTCCGAACCGCCGCGTAATTGCGCGCGAAGGCTCGTCCCGCATAATCGCCAAATGGCGATCGACGTCTTCCGGCGCCCGCGGGCGCTAAACCAGTCTTTCCGTCTCAAGGATGAGCGTCTTATCGCACGGCTTAGCGCGCGGCGGCGAGGACCGAAAGACAGTTTTGCTCAAAGGCGCGCGCGACGGCGGCATGAGTGAACCGCCGCTCAACCAGCGCCCTTGCGGCGACGGCG
The DNA here is from genome assembly GCA_020446725.1 of Parvularculaceae bacterium. Classification (GTDB taxonomy): domain Bacteria; phylum Pseudomonadota; class Alphaproteobacteria; order Caulobacterales; family Parvularculaceae; genus Amphiplicatus. The sequence continues at coordinate 3,345 of JAGRED010000398.1, forward strand.
AGCCGGCTTCGCAGCGCCGCATCCTCAAAAAGGGTGAGCGCCGCCCGGGCGAACTGCTGGGGCGTATCGGCGCGCAGATAATGCTCGCCGTCGATCACGTCGAGACCTTCAACGCCGAGCGTCGTCGAGACGAGCGGCAGCCCCATCGCCATCGCCTCAAACGCCTTGACGCGGGTCCCGCCGCCGATGCGTAGCGGAATGACGCAGGCCGCGCCTTTCGCGTGTTCTCGAATATCTTCGACAAACCCGGTGAAACGCCAATTCAACCCCTGCTTTCTCGCACGCGCGACCATGGCGCCCGGCGGATTCTTGCCGATGACGGTGAACGCTGCATCAGCGCGCCGTTCGACGATCAGCGGCCAGACTTCTTCCATGAACCAGAAAAGCCCGTCCTGATTGGCTTTCCAGTCCATCGAGCCGGTGAAGACAAGCGATGGCGACGCCATCTCAGGCGGCGGCGCGAAGGGGAAGAAATCCGTATCGACGCCCGTTGGAACCGCAAACGCCGCGCGAGCGTCAAACTTTGACCGAAATGCTTCCGCATCGCGCGCCGACACCGCGATAACGCCATCGGCCGCCCGGCAAACGCGCCGTTCGAATGCGCGCATCTTGTTCGCCTCGCGGCGCCAGGCCATGCGTATGACGCCTGACGCCGCTTTCGCGTGGCGTTCAAGAATTTCGGTCTCGACATTATGGGCGAAGACGGCATGCGGGACGGAAACCGCAGGCGGCGCCAAGGCGAGCGATTGCGCATAGTCGAAGACGATGAGATCGGGGCCGCGCGCAATCTCCTTGGCGACGGCCTTCTTCGCCCATGCGCGCGCATCGCAAAAAGCGGAAACCGGCAGCGCGCTCATAAAGCCGGCGATGCGTCGCAGTTCGGGAAAGCGGGCGCCGGATGGAGAAGAATAGAATGAGGCCTCATCCGCGAGCGTCTCGATTTCCGCGCGCCAGCGCCTTTCATCATCCCGCGCCGCAGGCATGAGGACGCGCGTATGAAACGCGCCGCCTTTAAGATTTTTCAACAGATTGGCGGAGCGGATCTTTCCGCCAGCGTCCATTGGAAAAAGAAATTGCGGCGAGATGAACAGAAGCGTCGGCTTCGCCGTCACCACGCGACGCCCTTGTAGTCGGCGCCGCAACATTCAAGGTCGCGATCTCCCGAGAGGTCGATCAGGATCTTGCCGACGCCTCGTTCCAGGATGGCGCCTTTGTCGACGCCGGTCGCATGGCCGTAGACAATGATTTCGGCCGCATCGACCGCATCCTCGGCATCGCGCGCCATAAGATCGACGAAGTGCGGAATTTCACGTTCGATGAATTCCTTGTTCTTGCCCATAAGCCGGCTCGCATCGACGAACGGATCGACAATCCTCAGATCATACCCTTTGCCGATCAGTTTTTCTGCGAGCGCAACGTAAGGCGATTCCCGCAGATCGTCGGTGCCCGGTTTGAACGCCAGTCCGAAAAGGGTGACAGGCCGCCGTCCGCAAGCCCTTATCGCCGTGAGCGCCGCATCGAGTTGCGCTTCATTGGACATGAGCGTCGCCTTCATGATGGGCGCCGCCGCCTGCGAGCGATCAGCGAGCGATATCATCGCGCGCAGGTCTTTCGGCAGGCAGGAGCCGCCGAATGCGAAACCCGGCCGCAGATAGGCCGGCGAAATGTTCAGCACCGTATCCTTGGCGAATATTTCAAGCGCCTTGCGAACATCGACCTGCGACGGCTTCAGAATTCGGGCCGCCTCATTCGCGAACGCGACTTTGAGACCGTGCCATGCGTTTGAAAGCAGCTTGATCGATTCCGCCGTCGCCGGATCGGTGCGGATCACTTCGCTTTCGACGCCGGCGTAAAGGGCGGCCGTCTGCTCAAAAGCGACATCCGACAAGGCGCCGATGATCGTAAAGGGCGGCTGACGAAAATCCCGGACCGAGCGCCCCTCGCGCAGGAATTCCGGATTGAAGGCGAGATGAATTCTGGCGCCGAGTTTTTCGCCCGCCGCCTTTTCCAGAAGCGGCGCAAGCCGCTGCTCCGTTGAACCCGGCGGAATGGTCGAGCGAATGACGACCGTGTGGGATTTCGCCGTTCCGCGAAGCGCGGCGCCAATCTCTTCAACGACATGATCGACATAGGAAAGGTCGGGCGCGCCGTCGCGCCCGGTCGGCGTTCCGACGGAAACAAGCGAAACATCCGTCTCGCCGACGGCCGCAGCGGCGTCTTTCATCGCGCGCAATTTTCCGAGCTTCACCGCGCCGGCGGTCAGCTCGGCGATCATCTCTTCGACAATCGGCGCTTCGCCGCGATTGATGAGGTTGATCTTCGCGTCGGATATGTCGACGCCGATCACCTCATGACCGAGTTCCGCGAAGCAGGCGCCTGAAACGGCGCCGACATAGCCAAGCCCGAAAATCGCTATCTTCATCGCGCCGCTCCAGCCGCCGGTTGCTGGCTGATTATCGCCGACATGGCTTAACTATTTCGCACAGGCGGCGACCGGGTTGCACTGGCGCAAAACCCTTTCGCGCGATAGGCGAAATCGAGATGTGTTTCGCCGGCGCGGCGTTAAGAAATGTTGAAGAAACGCCCGTTCGCGGCCACGATGGATGTCCGGTAAAGCAGGAGTTCGCCATGAAACGCATTGCGCTCGCCGTCACGGCGATCGGAATTCTCGTCACCCCGGCGGAAGCGGCCGGCCTTTTTCATCCCAGCAAAGTTGAAAAGACGGTCGAGAAAGGCGTCACCGTCTGGCGCGGAAGGGAACATGCGCGGATTGCGGCGCCGGCGCTGAAGCCGGCCGCCTGCTTGCAGGCGACCATCGTCATCAAACAGGTCGGCTGGCCGCCTCGACGTCTGCGCACGCACGGCTTCTGGTCCGGCCGCACGCCGGGCGTAGCCGCCTATCCCCTGGTCACGACGGGATTTTACGCCGACCGGATCGCGGCCGGTTACTGACGCGCCGGGCCGGTCAGATGGACTCTCTTGCGTCGGCCCATTCTTACTTTCAGGTGCGCATTGCGCGCCGGACCGATGTGTCGGCGATTGTCGCTCTGATGGAAGCGGCGATCAGCGAGAATATGAAGCCCTTTCTTTCCCCCGCCGAAATAGCAGCGGCGCGAGAAACGATGGGGCTGGACACAACGCTTATCGAAGACGGCACCTATTTCGTTGTCGAAACCGAAGTGAATGATGAAATGACACTTGTCGGTTGCGGCGGATGGGGGCGACGCAAGACGCTCTATGGCGGCGACGCGATGGCGGGGCGCGACGACAGTCTCGCGGACCCTGAAACCGATGCCGCGCGCATTCGCGCAATGTACACCCATCCAGCCTGGACGCGCCGCGGCGTCGGCTCGCTTCTGCTGGAATGCGGCGAGGCGGCGGCGCGCAACGCCGGCTTCAAATCCATCGAACTTGGATCGACAATCGCCGGCGAGCCGCTGTACCGGGCGCGCGGTTATGTGGTGTTCCATCGCGAGGAACGACGCGGCTTGAACGACATCGGCAAGACCGTCATTCACATGCGTAAGGCGCTGTAGCCGGCGAATGCGTGATCAGGCGAGGCTTGCGTCGAGTTTCAAGCAGGCTTCCATCAGCTCGTGAACGGCGCCGACGGAATTATCGAACATCGATTTTTCGTCGCCGGAAAACGAAACTTCGACGATTTTCTCGACGCCACTCTCGCCGATCACGACCGGAACGCCCACATAGGTGTCCTTGACGCCGTACTGGCCAGTCAGATGCGCGGCGCACGGAACAACCATGCGCTTGTTCTTCAGATAGCTTTCCGCCATCTGGATCGCGGACGCCGCCGGCGCGTAATAGGCGGAACCGGTTTTCAGCAGTGCGACAATTTCACCGCCGCCCTTGCGCGTCCGGTCGACGATGGCGTCGATCTTTTCCTGGCTCGTCCAACCCATCTTGATCAAGTCGGGCAGCGGAATGCCGGCGACAGTCGAATAGCGAACAAGCGGGACCATCGTGTCGCCATGGCCGCCGAGCACGAAAGCGGTGACGCTTTCGACGGAGACGTTGAACTCTTCGGCGAGAAACAGGCGAAAGCGCGCCGAATCCAGGATGCCGGCCATGCCGACAACCTTGTTCGTCGGAAGGCCGGAGAATTTCTGGAGCGCCCAGACCATCGCATCGAGGGGATTGGTGATGCAGATGACAAACGCGTTCGGGGCGTATTGCTTGATGCCTTCGCCGACCGCTTTCATCACTTTCAGATTGATGCCGAGCAGATCGTCGCGGCTCATCCCCGGCTTCCTGGCGACGCCGGCAGTCACGATGCAGACATCCGCACCGGTGATGTCCTTGTAGTCCTGCGTTCCCTTGAGATTAGACCCATAGCCGTCGACCGGCGCCGATTGCGCGATGTCGAGCGCCTTACCCTGCGGCAGCCCTTCGGCGACGTCGAAAAGAACGATGTCGCCTAGCTCCTTTTGCGCGGCGATATGGGCGAGCGTGCCGCCGATCATGCCGGAGCCGATCAGGGCGATTTTCGTGCGGGCCATGGGAAACAATCTCCTTCGGTCGGAAACAAATTCGCGCGCTCTATAGAGCCTTTCCGCGCGAAACGGAAACGGCGCGCGCGGGAAAATTCGACGCAGTCGCTAGAAGAGGACGCGAACGGTTCCCATGACCGACGAGGAAACGAAGGGTTCGCCATCGGTGCGCGGCCCGGCAGGACCGCCTGGCGCAAAATCCTTCGGCCCATATTCCACATCAAGGGTGCGGAAATAGACATATTCGGCGCCGAGGGAGAATTTCCCGCCGAGCGCAACTTCAACGCCCACGCGCCCCTGATAGGCGAAGGCCGCGTCCCGTTCGCCGAGCTCATTCTCGACGCGCGCGCCGCCGACGCCGACGCCGACATAGGGTGTGAAGGCGCTCGAATTGACGAGATCGAAATAGACGTTCGACATCAGCGCCTGGACGAGGAGATCGTCATTGATGGCAGGCGTTCCGGGCGCCGCGCCGCCGGCATAAGAGACGCCGTCGATCGAAACCTCCATGCGGCGATATTCAAGTTCGGTGCGGGTATTCGCGTATTGAAAGCCGATGGCGGCCGAAAGGGCGAGACCATCGCCGAGCTCCGTCGCCTTGGCGCTCGCCGGCGTGATCGCAATGGCGACATCCGGATTGTATGAAAGATCCTGGTTGAGATTTTCGCCAAACGCGGCGCCGCCGGCGCCGCGCAGATAAACGCCTGTCTGTCGCCCGCTGTCATCCTGCGCCGCCGCAGCGAAAGGCGCACAAGCGGCGAGCGAGGCGATCAGCAATCTTTGCACGGAACATCTCCCTGAACGCGCGGCCGCAGGGCGGCGAGCGGCGTCACCCTATCACTCGCGCCGGATTGTAGAAAGCCCGCCGGGCGCCCTCTATTCGGCGGCGTGAGCGAGCGCCGGACGCGCGGCGTGGTCGTGCTCACGGATAAAGGCGTCGACGCGCGGCTGGATCTCGTTGCGCCAGCGCGATCCGTTGAAAACGCCGTAATGGCCGACGCCCGGCTGGATATGGTCGATTTTCATCGAATGCGGGATGTTGACGCAAAGGTCATGCGCCGCCTGCGTCTGCCCAATGCCCGAAATATCGTCATTCTCGCCTTCGACAGTCATCAGCGCGATGTCGGTGATCGCTTCGGGTTTCACGCGGCGGCCGTGATGCATGAACCCGCCTTCTGCGAGCGCGAATTCCTTGAACACGTCACGGATCGTCTGAAGATAAAATTCCTCGGTCAGATCGAGAACCGAAAGATATTCGTCGTAAAACTTGCGGTGTTTGTCGGCGTTGTCGCCGTCGCCCTCAACAAGGTGGTTGAAGTAATCGTAATGAGCATTGAGGTGCCGGTCGTGATTCATCGACAGGAATGAGTAGAGCTGCACGAAACCGGGATAGACGCGCCGCATGACACCCGGATAAGGCGCGGGGGTCGTGTAGATCATGTTGCGCTCGAACCACTCAAACGGGCGTTCCTGCGCAAGCAAATTCGGAACGGTCGGAGAACGGCGCGCATCGATCGGGCTGCCCATGATCGTCATCGAAGCCGGCCTGCACGGGTCTTCATCTTCCGCCATCAGCGCAGCGGCGGCGAGAAGCGCAGGCCCCGGCTGGCAGACCGCCATCGCATGAGTGCTCGGACCGATATGTCGAAGAAAGTCGATAAGGTAATCGACATAGTCGTTGAGATCGAACCGGCCCGCCGACACCGGCACATTGCGCGCGTTCCGCCAGTCGGTGATGTAAACATCATGTGTCGGCAGCATCGCCTCGACCGTGCCGCGCAGCAGCGTCGCATAGTGACCGGAGAGCGGCGCGATGATGAGGACTGCGGGATCGGGCGTTCGCGTTCCCGCCCGCGCCAGCGCCAGCTCGTCTCGGCGGAACCGCAGCAATTTGCAGAACGGCTTGTCGAGGGCGGTTTCGATCGTCACCGGAACCGACAGATCGCCGATCGTCGTCGCGACGATCTCCCATTCCGGCTTGGGGTAACGGCGTGTCGCGTTCTCAAAGACGTCAAGCGCCGCCGCCGAAGCCCGGGCGACCCAGGTGTCGGCCATGGGATTGAGGGGCGATCGCCAGAATTTGGCGCCGAAACCCGCGGCGAGCCGCGCAGGGGTCATGGCGGCGTAACCGAATTCAAACGCGGAATAGAGCATGAGGCCCCTCTGAACTCCTACACAGTCGATCGGCCGGACTTTGTCGCTCGCCTCCCCGCAAGGCGTACCGGCGGCGGAAACTCAAAGACTGCCACGCGCCTTATGCGCAGCGCAACAAATATTACGCACACGCAATAATATAGGCAGCCGCAAGGCCGACTGTCTGCGCCCTCAGTAAATTCTTTGTGATATCAGATGGTTAACATTAATCTCGCAAATGCGAGATGCGCCATCCCAGCCATGCGATCACGAAAGGGCCGCCCGGATCGCGGCCGCGATTTCCGGCGGCGTCAGCGTATCCTGCAAGGCGTAGCGGAGCTTTCCGTCCGGCTCGATGAGGTAAAACAGGCTGGAATGGTTCATCGTATAGCCGATCTCCGAACCGGGAATCGGTTCGGGCTCCGCATAAACCTTGAAGCCGGCTTTCGCCTGTTCGATCGCGCCGCGCTCTCCCGTCAGCCCAATGATGCGCGGATCGAAGGCGAGATAGGTTTTCAGCGCCGCCGGCGTATCGCGATCCGGATCGACCGTAATGAACAGCGGAATGACTTTCTCGCGTTCTTTATCCGTCAGAACGTTGAGCGCGGCGGTAAGCCGCCCTAGCGCCAGCGGGCAGACATCTGGACAAGTTGCGAAACCGAAATAGACGATGGCGGCCTTGCCCTTGAGGTCCTCATCGCGCATCAGGCGGCCGTCCTGATCGATTAGGGCGAAATCGGCTGAAAACTGATCCGAGAGCCGGATGAGGCCTTCCTGAGGCGGCGACGAAGCCTGGCGTGCGCCGCAGGCGGCCGCAGAAAGGAAACCGGCCGCGAGCCCTATCAGCAACAAACGATTGTTGGACATCTGCGTTTCCTTTCGCTTTCCCGCCGCATCCGGCTCGCTTATCCCTGACCTTGATCGAGGTCCAGCGCCGGCCCGAAGGGCCGGCGGATTGTGCGCATGAACCGGAGCAATGACAATTAACGCCGCCGACACTGTCGCCGAACAGGCCTTCAGGGGGCCGGTGCGCCTAAGGACGCTGACAGCGCTGCGCTGGCTTGCGGTCGCCGGCCAGCTTGCTGCGATCCTGATAGTTCATTTCGCGCTTGGCTTCCCGGTGCCGCTCGGCCTTTGTCTCGCCGCCATCGCTATGAGCGCCTGGCTGAATATTTTCATCATGCTGCGTTTTTCGCCGCAGCGTTACCTCTCGGACCATGAAGCGGCGGCCTCGGCTATTTTCGATATCGCGCAGCTATGCGCGCTTCTGTTTCTGACGGGCGGTCTCCAAAATCCGTTTTCAGTTCTCATCCTGGCGCCGGTGACGATCGCTGCAAGCGTGCTTCCAATCCGGTTGACGATTCTGGTCGGCGCTTTCGCCTTCGCAGGCATTTCGGTGCTTGCCGCCTTCCACCTGCCGCTTCCCTGGCGCGTCGGCGCGGCGATGGCCTTCCCGCCAGTGCTCAATATCGGCGTCTGGGTGGCGCTTTCCTTCGCCGTCGCGTTTTTCGCCGCCTATTCTCACCGCGTTGCGGCAGAATCGGCGCAGCTCAGAAGCGCGCTCGCCGCATCACAGCTCGTCCTCGCCCGCGAGGAAAGGCTCGCTGCGCTCGGCGGGTTGGCGGCCGCGGCGGCGCACGAACTCGGAACGCCGCTTGCGACCATTCAGCTCACCGCCAAGGAGATGGCTGACGAGTTGAAAGGCGACGGTCTTCTGGAAGAGGACGCAAAGCTCCTCGTCAGTCAGGTTCAGCGATGCCGCGACATTCTAGGCCGGCTCTCTGATCGCGGCGATGCAGGCGACCTAATGATGGACCGCATCGCCGTCGATCTTTTGTTGAAAGAGGCCGCCGGCCCGTTCCTTGAAGTGCGGCAGGGGCCCGCGGTCATTTTCGAAGTCAAAGGCGACATCGAAGAGGCGGCGCCGGTGCTGCAGCGCAAGCCCGAAATCGTTTACGGCCTCAGAAACCTTATCGAGAACGCCGTCGGATATGCGCGATCGAAAGTGCTCGTCACCGCCGACTGGGATGATCACGCCTTGACCGTCGCCATCCATGATGACGGACCGGGGTTTTCGCCCGAAATCCTCGGCCGCCTCGGCGAGCCCTATCTCGGAGCCAGGTCGCGCAGCCGCACGGCGGCGGCCCGGAAAGGCGGCCTTGGCCTTGGGTTCTTTATCGCCAAAACACTGCTTGAACGGACCGGCGCGGCGATCGCGTTCGACAACCGTCCATGGGAGGAAAATCCGGCCGCGTCGGGCGCTTGGGTTTCAGTCCGCTGGCCGCGCGAGGCGATTATCGCCGCCCGCGAATAACGCATAACTTGCGCCGGGCCGCTCAAGATAGCAAAACCGGCCCATCCCAGAGGAACCGCGCCGGCGCGCGCGGAATTGGATTGATGACAGAAGAGACCAAGATTGCCGACGACCTACCCGCCGACGCGTCACTGCTGATCGTCGATGATGACGAACCCTTCAGGGTGCGGCTAGGCCGGGCGATGGAAAAGCGCGGCTTTCAAACCATGCTCGCCGCCGGCGTCATGGAAGCGATCCGCATGGCTCGCGAGACGCCGCCTGCGTTCGCCGTTGTCGATCTGAGGCTTGAAGATGGCGACGGTCTGGAGATCGTCAACGCCATTCACGACATTCGGGAAGACTGCCGCGTCGTGATGCTGACCGGCTACGGCAATATCGCGACGGCTGTCGCGGCGGTCAAAGCCGGCGCGCTTGATTATCTCGCCAAGCCCGCCGACGCCGATGACGTCGAAAAGGCGCTTCTCGCGCGCGAAGGCGCTAGACCCGAACCGCCAGAAAACCCGATGTCGGCCGATCGCGTTCGCTGGGAGCATATCCAGCGCGTCTATGAATTGTGCGATCACAATGTATCCGAAACCGCGCGGCGTCTCGGCATGCATCGTCGAACGTTGCAGCGCATCCTCGCCAAGCGCGCGCCGAAATAGCGGCGCCCATTCCGGATAAACCGCGCCGGCCGTTTTGCGGCGCCGCATGATTTCCCCGCCGGGCGCGGCGCTTTGCGCCGAGCTGTGCGCCCTGTGCGGCGAACCGGGCCAGTTCGCTTGACGCCTTCGCCGGCATCCCTAGGGTCTGCGGCGAAGCCGGCCTGTTCGGCGCGAATGAGGATCCGCAATGCGTTTATTGACCATGACAGCGGCGGCGGTCGCCGCGATTTCCACGTCGGCCGGAGCGGCTGACATCTCAATCCCTTATGAGCAGTTCACGCTCGATAACGGCTTGCGCGTCGTCGTGCATGAAGACCGCAAGGCGCCGGTTGTCGCCGTTTCCATCTGGTATCACGTCGGATCGAAGGATGAGCCGGAAGGCCGCACCGGCTTCGCCCACCTGTTTGAACATCTGATGTTCAACGGGTCCGAAAACTTCGACGGCGAGTGGTTCGAGCCGCTTGAGGAAATCGGCGCCACCGATGTTAACGGCACGACCTGGTTTGACCGCACCAACTATTTCCAGACGGTTCCGACGCCCGCGCTCGATCGCGTTTTGTGGATGGAATCGGACCGAATGGGACATCTGCAGGGCGCCATCACGCAAGCGAAGCTCGACGAGCAGCGCGGCGTCGTCCAGAACGAAAAGCGCCAAGGCGACAACCAACCTTATGGACGCATGGAATATGCGACGCTCGCGGGGCTCCTCCCCGCCGGCCACCCATATTCGCATTCGACAATCGGCTCCATGGAAGACCTCGACGCGGCCGACCTTGAAACAGTCAAGAACTGGTTCCGGGAATATTACGGCGCCGCCAACGCAGTTCTCGTGCTGGCGGGTGACATCGACGCGAAAACGGCGCGCGAAAAGGCGGAGAAATATTTCGGCGATATCGAAGCCGGTCCGCCGCTAACGCGCGCGGAAGGAAACGCGCCGAAACTTTCCGTCAACAAGCGGGAAGTCATGTACGACCGCGTCCCGCAGGTGAAAATCGACCGCAACTGGGTCGCGCCGGGACGCACGTCGAAAGAGGCGATTCTTCTGACGCTCGCCGCCGAAGTGCTCGGCGGCGGCAAGACATCGCGTCTTTATCAACGGCTTGTCTATGATCTTGAGATTGCAACAAGCGCGACGGCGCAAATTCAGGACCACGAGCTTCTCAGCTTTTATTCGGTGACAGCCGATCCGAAAAAGGAAGCCGACCCCGATGCGGTCGAAGGCGAGGCGGAAAAAGTCCTCACCGAATTTCTCGCAAAAGGACCGACAAAGGCCGAGCTTGACCGCGCCAAAACATCGATCGAAGCGGCCGTCCTGCGCGGACTTGAAAAGGTCGGCGGTTTCGGCGGCAAGGCCGTGACGCTCGCCGAGGGCGCTCTTTATGCGGATGACCCCGGTTTTATCGTCAAACAGCTAGAATGGCTGAAGGCCGCGACGCCGGCGGAGGTGCTCAACGCGGCGCGTGATGTGATGAACGCAGGATACTATCAATTGACGGTCGTGCCGTTCCCCGAATATTCGACCGCCGCCTCAACCGTCGACAGGAAGAACGGCCTGCCGACAGTTCCAACGTCGCCGGACCTGACCTTTCCGACGATTGAGGAATCAACCTTGCGGAACGGCGTCAAGGTCGTTCTCGCCACGCGCGCAACTGTGCCGGTAATCAACATTTCGATGCAGTTCGACGCGGGTTACGCGTCCGACGCAGGCGGGGCGAAACTTGGAACCGCTTCCTTCGCTGGCGCGATGCTGGATGAAGGAACGAAGCGAAGAACCGCGCTGAAAATCGCCGAAGAACTTGAAGGCCTCGGCGCAACGCTCGGCGTCGGGTCCAATCTCGACGTGACAGGCGTCACGCTTTCCGCGTTGAAATCAAACCTCGCCGCCTCGCTCGATGTGATGGCGGACGTGGTGAGAAATCCGTCATTTGACGCAGGCGAGATGGAAAAACTTCGCGCGCGCTGGATCGCCGGCATCGATCAGGAAAAGGCGAATCCTGTCCAACTCGCGCTGAGATTGCTGCCGCCCGTGATGTACGGAGACGGGCATGCGTATGGCGTGCCGTTCACCGGTTCGGGAACAGTTGAATCGATTTCCTCTCTCAATAGGGATGATCTCGAAAAATTTCACCGCACCTGGATCCGACCTGACAATGCGACGATCTTTGTCGTCGGCGACGCCACGATGGCAGAGATAAAGCCTGCGCTTGAACGAGCCTTTGGCGACTGGCGCGCGCCGTCGAGCGCCATTCCGTCCAAGAATATCGCGGTCGTGGAACGACCCGCAACCGGACGCGTCATCATTGTCGACAAGCCGGGATCGCCGCAATCGCTTATTCTCGCGGGACATGTCGCGCCGCCGACAGGCGCGCCCAACAATATCGCGCTCAACGCCATGAACGACATACTCGGCGGTCAGTTTACCGCGCGCGTCAATATGAACCTGCGCGAAGACAAAGGCTGGGCCTATGGCGCCTACACGTTCTTCCAGGATGCGCGCGGCCAACGGCCCTATCTCGTCTATGCGCCGGTCCAGACGGACAAGACGAAAGAGTCCGTCGCCGAGCTTTTGAAGGAACTCAACGGCTACAAGACGACGCGCCCCGCGACCTCGCAGGAGTTGAAACGCGCCGTCGATAACAACACGCGCTCGCTTCCGGGTTCATTCGAAACCTCGGGCGACGTCCTTGCCAGCCTTGTCAGCTCAAACCGCTTCGGCCGTCCTTGGGACTATCCGGCGACGCTGAAAGAACAGTTTGAATCGCTCACGCTGCAGGACATCAAGGCCGCCGCAGCCGAGGCCGTTCATCCCGAAAGCCTCGTATGGGTCATTGTCGGCGATCGCGCCAAGATTGAAGCAGGCATCGCATCGCTCAATCTCGGCCCCATCGAAGTGAAGTCTATGAGCGATCTTTAGGTTCAAGCCTAACGCTCAAAAATGAAAAGGCCGCATGCCGGATGCGGCCTTTTTTCATGCATGGTCTTTCAATATCTCGCCGGCGAGATAGAGCGATCCGCAGATCAGGATCCGCAACGGCTTGCTCCCAGTTCCAAGCGCAAGCGTCATCGCTTCCTGAACGGACGCGCAGGGATGCGCCGGCAAGCCGGCGCGCTCAGCCGCTTCCGCGACGGACTCAGCCGTGCGCGCGCCCGTATGGTTCGCCTGAACCGCTAAGACGGAAGACGCGAGACCCGCAAACGCAGCAAAGAAACCGTCGCTGTCTTTGTTTTCCTGCATTCCACTGATGAGAACGATCTGTTTGGGACTTTTCTCTTCGAGATCCGCCATCGCCTGCGCCAGCGCGCGCGCAGCGTGCGGGTTATGGCCGCCGTCAAGCCAAATCTCGCAATCGGCCGCCGACCGAGCAAAATCGACGAACGGCCCGGTCTTAAGCCGCTGAAGACGCGCCGGCCAGCGCGCGACGGTAAGGCCAGCCGAAATCACGTCGTCCGCGAGAGGCAAGGCTGCCGCCTTGATCGCGGCGACGGCTAGGCCCGCATTCAGGAACTGATGAGCGCCGATGAGGCGCGGCGGATCAAGATCTGAAAGACCGTCTTCATCCTGATAGATAAGTCGTCCGTTTTCGCTCCAGGCGTTCCAGTGCTGTCCATAGGCGAAAAGCCGTGCGCCTTCGGCAAGCGCATGGGATTCAATAACCGCCATCGCTTCGGCCGATTGCGGCCCGACGACCGCCGGCGCGCCGCCGCGGAATATGCCGGCTTTCTCGCGCGCAATTTCAGCGAGCGTCGAGCCGAGAAATCCCTGGTGGTCGAGTGCGACAGGCGTGATGACGGCGGCGAGCGGCGCGTCGAGCACATTCGTCGCATCAAGGCGCCCGCCGAGACCGACTTCCAGCAAAAGAAAATCCGCCGGCGTTTCGGCAAAAGCGAGCAACGCTGCGCAGGTAATCGTTTCAAAAAAAGTAAGATCGTCTTCGCCGGCGGCCTTGTCGACACGATCGATGACGTCGAGGAACCCGTCATCCGAAATCTCGCGGCCGGCGAGAACGATGCGTTCATTGTACCGAACGAGATGCGGCGAAATGAATGTGTGAACCCGCGCGCCCGATCCTTCCAGGATCGCTTTCAGATAAGCGAGCGTCGATCCTTTTCCATTCGTGCCGGCAATATGAAAAACCGGAGGGAGCCG
>JAGRED010000399.1 GCA_020446725.1 Parvularculaceae bacterium
CCGTGCGACAAGCGTCTGCGCGAATTCAGCGCCGACTGACAGCCGCGAGGCGACATCCGCAGGAATGGCGCCGGTTTCCGCGGCGCGCTTGAAGACGTCGCGCGAAGACGCGGTGCGGAAGACAGGCCGCGACCGCCCAAGGCTCCAACGAAGGAGGTTGGCGGCGTTGCGGAAGGGCTGGCGCGGATCGTCGCTTGTTTTCAAGAGCTCCGCCCGGCCGTTCTCACCGAGCAATTCGCCCTTACCCCAGACGATTTCTTCCGCCGCTTCCAGGAATTCGCCGCCGACGCGTCGGTCGCCGGCAATGACGCGCGACGCGGCGAGCCAGCGCCGCGACGGGTTTTGCTGTGGGTTGCTGAGGACGGCGTTGATGCGCGCGACCGATTCGACAAAACCGGCGCCGTTGACGCCGTTGCCGAAGGGCGTTCGCACCGAATAGAGCGGATAATCGCCCGGCTTGCCTTCAAAGGCTTCGCGGAATTCGGCGCTGATACGCACAAAGGCGCGTTCGGCCATCCGCGCTGACGGGCCGTCGAATGCGGCCGCGTCATAGACGACGACGACATCGAGCGGGCCGTAAGGCGCGAGGTCCTCATGAGCGAAATCGCCGCCGGCGAGCGCGAAGACGCCTTTGGCGCAGGCGTCGTCCAGCGTCATCGGCAGTTCGCCGCGGCTGATCGAAACGCGAATGAGCCAGGCAAGCGCCGTATCGACAATGCGTTCGGCGAGATCGGTACGCGCAGCGGTCGCTTCGGCCGACGTCCATTGACCGGAGATTTCTGCGACGGCGATCGCAATGTCAGCGCGGTTCTTGATCGGCGAGAGCGCATTATAGAGCGCATCCGGGCCGCCAACGCCCCCGCTGAGCGCTGTCAGATCGCGCGCGGCTTCGGCCAGAACCTGGCTCGGCCCCTCAAGAAAGGCCTGGCCGGCGAAAACCGGGTATTTCAGGCAGAGATCCGCAAGGCGGCGCGTCGACCCGAAAATCTTGAGCATCGCGAGCATGCGGCGCGGCTCATCGAGCGAAGCGCCCGGATCCTGGCCAAGGCTCTCCGCCAGTGCGCGCCGCCAGCGTTGCGCTCCCGCCGCAGCCCGCGTCGGATCAATCGTTTCGCTCTGGAACTGAGCGTCTCTGCTTTCAGCATGTGTCTTCGGCGGCATGGGCGGCGCTTCCCTCAAGTCATGGCGCATTTTGCGAAAATCCTTGGATTTACTGTGCCGTATCGTGATGAATGGAGCTTTAATCCGGTGCGAACAGTTCGACTCGGTTAGGTATGGGCTTGTGAACAAACGGCATCGACCGCTCACCGCGCGACGCGCCAAAATCCGGCTTTTTCTCTTTGCGCGAAGGCTTCAGCGCCGGACGCCGGACCTGTCGCTCGTAAGGCTCTGGCTGTTCGCCGTGATAATCGCGGCCGCGACCGCCTATGCGGTCATCCTGTTCCGCTCATCGATCAACGCCGTCTCGATGCTCGCCTATGGAGCGGATGAAGAAATGTTTGCAAGCGGCGCGGCGGCAGTTCCGTTCCTGCGTTCGGTCGCTGTTCCCGTGCTGGGCGGCGTGATCGTTTCCCTAATACTTTACCTCGCAGACCGGTTCGGCTGGCTTGCGGAAGGGCGCGGTCAGGGCGTTGCCGACGTCATCGAGGCGCGAGCGGTCAAGGACGCGCGCATCTCGCTTCGGGCGGGCGCCGCCGCCGCGGTCGTTTCAGCGATCTCGCTCGGGGTCGGCGGCAGCGCCGGCCGCGAAGGGCCGGCGGTGCATATCGGCGCGACGCTTGCTTCCTTCCTTGACCGGTGGTTCAGCTTCTCGCTCAAGGACCGAAGGACGCTGCTCGGTTGCGGCGCGGCGGCGGCCGTCGCCGCGAGTTTCAATGCGCCGATCGCCGGCGTTCTCTTCGCCCTTGAAGTGGTGATGGGAAGTTATGCGCTTTCCGTCTTCGGGCCGATCGCCGCGGCGAGCGTCACCGCGGTCATCGTGACGCGATCAACGCTCGGCGATCATCCCGCCTTCGCCGCGCCGGAATACGGGGCGGTCTTCCCCGTCGACGCGCTCCTTTCGGCAGCGCTCGGGTTGATCTGCGGGCTGGCGGCCGCGCTCTTTCTCTACAGCCTGGAGACAATGACGGAAAAGGTGCGGGAGGCCGCCGATCGCGTTCGGCTTTCCTATATTTTCCTGCCGCCGATCGGCGGCGTTGTCATCGGTCTTATCGGCGCCTTTTATCCTGAAGTGCTCGGCGTCGGGTACGAAGCGGTGACGCGAACGCTCGCCGGCGATTACGGCCTGCGCCTGTTGGTGATCCTCCTCATCCTCAAGATCGTCGCGACGGCTGTCACGCTGTCCTGCCGTTTCGGCGGCGGCATCTTTTCGCCCGGACTGATGATCGGCGCGCTTGCGGGCGCAGCGTTCGGCCTCGTTGTGAACATGGCCGCGCCGGACGGCACGGCGAGCCCTGCCTTTTATGCGATGATCGGCATGGGCGCCGCCTGCGGCGCCATCATGGGCGCGCCGATCTCAACCACGTTGATCGTATTCGAACTGACCGGCGACTACGCGATTACGATTTCGCTCATGGTCGCTGTCGCCCTCGCGACATTGCTGACGCAATCGCTGGCCGGGAAGTCTTTCTTTCACTGGCAGCTGTCGCGCCGCGGTTATGACCTTTCGGACGGACCGCAGGGCGTGCTCCTGCAAACGATCCGCGTCCGCGACGTGATGGCGAAAATGGAAGGCCCCGACCTCGACAAGGAAGCGCATCGGTTGCACGCCCACGCCTCGCTCGGTGAGGCGCTCGCCCGGCTTGATGCGCTTGACGAAGCGGGGCTTCCCGTCGTCGATGAAAAGGCGCCCGCCGAAATCGTCGGCTACCTGTCGCGCGTGAAAGCGCTGAAAGCCTACAACAAGGCGCTCATCGCAAGCCATGTCGACTATCATCGCTGACGCGTCACAAGCGTCCGGTCGCGACGCAGCGCAGAACCGCAAGGCGCTTGGCGAGCGGCCATTCGCCGCCGGCAGGCCGCGCCGCATAGCCGCGCGCAAGCGTTAAAAACGCCATGCGGCCGACAAGATCGGCCTTCAAGGAGCCGGCGCGCCGAGACAGGGTGGCGAATGCATCGCGCGCCGCCGCACAGGCGGCCTTCGCGAGAGCCGGCGCAAGAAG
Source organism: Parvularculaceae bacterium (assembly GCA_020446725.1). Classification (GTDB taxonomy): domain Bacteria; phylum Pseudomonadota; class Alphaproteobacteria; order Caulobacterales; family Parvularculaceae; genus Amphiplicatus. The sequence goes on from JAGRED010000399.1 coordinate 3,162, forward strand.
CGGCGCATAGCGCGCCAGCGCATAAGCCTCGCCAATCTCTTCGAGCTCAGCGGCGTTCGCAGCGCCTTCGCCCGCCGCAATCCTCGCCAGCGGCGCTTCCGCATCCCGCATGAATGACCTGAAATCGTCGAGCGACGCGAATGAGGGATCATAAAGAAGGCGCGCGCGCGAATCGATCAACCGCTCCATCAACGGGCGCGTGTACGCGTTGACCGCCTTCGCCGCCGTCAGCGTTTCAATGACAGGATGCGCGCGTGGGCGCACGCCCAACATTGCCTCATCCAGCGCCTCACGAAACCATTGCAGCCGGATTTCACCGAGCGGCGCCTCGCTGACAAGGCGTGGGATTCTGCGCAATTCAATCTGAAGCGCAAAGAGCGCGCGAATGCGTTCGGCGTCATCCGCCAGCGCATATCCCGACGAGAGCATGAAGTCCTCGTCATGATCCCTGATGAGTTCAACGCAATAACGTTCCGAGGCGGCGGAGGCGTGAGAATAAGGATCGGTCATGCCGGTTGAACTTCATCCGCCAGCGCCCATCTAGGCTGTGCGTCGCGTTTCAGAACGAAAGAGGACATGACATGACTTTAACATTGCCGGAGCTGCCCTATCAACAAAGCGCACTCGCGCCGCATATTTCAGAAGAGACGTTCAAATTCCACTACGGCAAACACCATCGCGCCTATGTCGAGAAAACGAACGCCAAAATCGAAGGCGGAAAGCTCGACAAAGCCTCGCTTGAAGACATCGTCTTTGAATCCGAACACAGCGACCTTGCTCTTTTCCAGAATGCTGCGCAGGCATGGAACCACGCCTTCTACTGGCGTTCGATGAAACCGAATGGCGGCGGCGACCCCAGCGGCGACATCGCCGCGCTGATCGAGAGATCATTCGGTTCATATGACGGATTTGCAAAGGAATTTTCCGCCGTCGCGGCGGGACAGTTCGGGTCCGGCTGGGCGTGGCTCGTCAAGTCCGGCGGCGGGCTTGAGATCATGAAGACGCCGAACGCGGAAACGCCGCTGACGAAGGGCGTAACGCCCCTTCTGACCATCGACGTCTGGGAGCACGCCTATTACCTCGACTATCAGAACGAGCGGCCGAGATATGTCTCGACCTTTCTCGATCATCTTCTCAACTGGGATTTCGCCAACGAAAATCTGGCGAACGGCGATCGCTGATCCGTCACATCAGCACAAATGAAAAAGCGGCCCCAGGGGCCGCTTTTTTTGCGTCACGCGGTCGCCGTCGCGTCCTTGACTTTGGACCAGTCGCGCTTGACGCCGGTCCACATGAGGATCGGCGCCGCGACGAAGATCGATGAATAGGTCCCGATCAAGATGCCGAAGATGATTGCGCCGGTGAAGCCGCGCAGAACTTCACCGCCGAAAAAGAATAGGGCGACAAGCGAGAGAAGGGTCGTGCCGGATGTCATCACGGTGCGCGTCAGCGTCTCGTTGACTGTCAGGTCAATCAGTTCCTGAAGGGGCATTTTCTTGTATTTGCGCAGATTTTCACGAATTCGGTCGAAAACGACGACCGTATCGTTCATCGAATAGCCGACAATTGTCAGCAGCGCCGCAATCGTTGAAAGATTGAAGTCGAGCCGCGTCACCGCCAGAACGCCCATGGTGATCGCGATATCGTGGAAGAGCGCGACAATCGAGCCGACCGCGAATTGCCACTCATAGCGCCACCAGATGTAAAGGACCATCAGAAGGACGGCGATGCCGACGGCGAGCGCGCCTTTTTCGATGAGTTCGCCAGAAACCGTCGCGCCGACGATTTCCTGCTTTCTGAAAACGATGTCCTCGCCCAGAATCTCCTGAAGCTCGGCGCGCACTTCATCGGACGCCCGCTGCTGTGCGGCGTCGAAGTCTTCGCCTTCCCGAGGCGCCTGCTGCGCGACGGTGATGAGAACACCCTTCTCCCCAACGCCGACATCCTGAATTTCCGTGACCGTAACCTCGCCGAGACCGAGATCGCCGAGGCCGGACCGGATTGCGCCGAGATTGACTTCGCCTTCGCTTTCAACTTCCAGCGTCACGCCGCCCTTGAAGTCGACGCCGAAATTGAGGCCGATCGTCGCCACTGCGGCGATTGAGGCGAGCGCGAGGAACAAAGAAATGCCGACCGCCGCGTACCGTCCTTTGGTGAACGGGATTTTCGTGTTGTCGGGGACGAGTTTCAAAAGCATGCGTTCATTCCCCGATCAAAGCGTGATTGTCTTCGGCCGCTTGCCGAGCACGTAAAGCCCGGCGAGGAGGCGCGTGATGACATACGCCGAAAAGACGGATGTGATGACGCCCGTCGCAAGCGTCACCGCAAATCCGCGCACGGGGCCCGCGCCAAGCACGAACATGATGAGCGCGGCGACGAATGTCGTGACGTTCGCGTCGATAATCGCCGAGAGCGCCTTTTCAAACCCGAGCTCGGTCGCCTTGACCGGCGTCTTTCCGGCCTGCACTTCTTCCCGGATGCGTTCGAAAATGAGGACGTTCGCGTCGACCGCCATGCCGATCGTCAGAACGACGCCGGCGATGCCCGGCAAGGTCAATGTCGATCCGAACAGCGACAAGGCGCCGCTTAAAAGAATGACGTTCGAAATGAGCGCGATATCGGCGTAAACGCCAAACCTGCCGTAGCTCAGCACCATATAGATGACGACGGCGATGAACCCGATGATCAGGGCGAACGAACCCGCCCGAACGGAGTCGGCGCCGAGACCGGCGCTGATCGAGCGCTGCTCAAGCGTCGACAAGGGCGCCGGCAGAGCGCCGGAGCGGATGAGCGTTGCGATGCGCTGCGCCTCTTCCGGCGAAAAATTGCCGGTGATGCGCCCCTGACCGCCCGGAATGGCGCTCTGGATGACAGGCGCGGAAATGATCTCATTATCGAGAACGATCGCGAACTGCTCGCCGATATGTTCGCTCGTATAGCTCGCAAATCGCCGCGCGCCGCGGCTGTCGAAAGCGAAGTTGATCTGAAATCCGCCGCCGTCATTGTCGATGCCGGCGGACGCGCTCTCGACCATGTCGCCGGTGACTTCGGCTTCCTCGTAGAGAACAAGGCCGCCCGGGCCTTCCGTCACCGCCATCGGCGTCAGCATGCGGCCGGGCGGAAGAATGCCCGCCTGAACCTCTTCAGCCGGCACAGACCGGTCGACGCGATGGAACGACAATTGTCCCGTGCGATTGATGATCTGCTTCAGCGCTTCGGGATCGTTGTCGCCGGGCGCCTGAACGACGATCCGGTCTTCACCTTGCGGCTGGATCAACACTTCCTTGTTGCCGGCGGGATCGATCCGCCTACGGACGACTTCGATTGAATCCGCCAGCGCTTCCTGCCCATAGGCGCGCTTTGCTTCGGGCGTCAGCACGATATCGATGCGCGGGCCCGTCACCGTCACCTCATAGGGACGCACGCCAGCGCCGACGAGCGCGCCGCCGCGCGTGATGTCACGAATGCGCTTGGCCGCGTCCTCGACCTGCGCCTCGTCACGCACGCGCACCGAAACGGTGTCATCGGCCGAATTCACGGTCGGCAACGCCTGCAGGCGAATGCGCTCGCGATCGCCTGACGGGCGCATCGTGCGCTGAACCTCCTGACGCAAATTCGTCAATCGGTCATCGATCACCTTTTCGGTGTCGACGCCGAGAAGAAGATAGGAGCCGCCCTGAAGGTCGAGGCCGAGATTGATCCGCCCTTTCGGCGCGAAACCGGGCCACCCGGCGACTTCTTCTTTCGAAAAGAAATTCGGAACCGCAAGGATCGCCGCAAGGATGACTGTCGCCGCAATGAGCGCTTGCTGCCAGGGACGGAATTGGAGCATCGGAGGTTTGCGGAGGCGAAGTCGTCGCCCCGCCCTTTCTTTTTATTGATCGTTCGCCGGCGCCGACGGCTTCGTGCGCACATCCGTCAGGGTCGATTTGATGACCTTCACGACGACATTGTCGGCGAGCTCGACCATCACCTCATCGCCTTCAAGAACCTTGGTGATCTTGCCGACCATGCCGCCGGACGTGACGACGACATCGCCGCGGCGCACATTCGAGATCATTTCCATATGTTTCTTGCGCGCCTGCTGTTGCGGGCGGATGATAAGAAAATAGAAAAACACGAAAACAAGAATGAAGGGCGCGAGCTGCAGCAACGGATTGGGCGCGGCTGCGCCGGCGGCCTGCGCATAGGCGGGCGAAATAAGCATCTGGCGGGTCTCCTTGGCGAAACGCCTGGAACGAAGAGAGAACGCCGTCCGCTTTCAAAGGGCCGGCGCGAGGGTTGGCGGATATATAGCGATCCAGCCCCCCGGCGCAACGATGCCTGCAGCCTTCCGC
>JAGRED010000400.1 GCA_020446725.1 Parvularculaceae bacterium
GGGCTCCTCCCACGGCGCGACGCGGCTTTTCCGGACCGCCTATTTCGAGCATCCGGATTACGTGCCGATCCTTCAGCGGGCGCTCGCAGGCTGGAAGGCGCTGAACGCGGAAACCGGCGAGCGGGTGTTTATCCAATCGGGCGTGATCGAGGCGGGGCCGGCGGACGGCTTTCTGATGCCGGGACTTGACGCCGCGATCGCGCGCCATTCCCTGCCGGTCGACCGGCTGACGCGCGCAGCGCTCAAAAACGACCACCCGGCGCTTTCGATCCCCGACGCCTTCGAGGCGATCTTTGAAAGAGACGCGGGGTTCATCCTCGCCGACAAGGCGCTCGCCGCGATGCTGCGCCTGGCGGAGGCGGCGGGCGCGACGCTGCGCGCGGAGACGCGCGTTGCGCGCTGGTCGCCGGCGAAGGTCGGCGTCGCCGTCGAAACGCCGACAGGCGCTGAAATTTTCGATCGCCTCATCATCGCCGCCGGAAGCTGGGCGGACGCGCTGATCGGCCTTGAGGCGGCGCATGTCGCGCTGGTCGAGAAAACGCTGTTCTGGCGCAAACCGGAAACGAACGCTTTCACGCTTGAAGCCGGCTTTGCGCCGTTCGGCGTCGAGACCGAGGACGGCGCGTTCTTTTACGGCTTCCCGGCGATCGACCGCGACGGCGTCAAAATCGCCGAGCACACAAAGCGCGAGACGATTCGCGATCATGGCGAACGCACGGCGCAGCCGGCGCAGGGCGAGGAAGACGCGATCGATGCGTTCCTTGCGCGCTTTTGCCCGGCGCTCGCCGGCCGGCGCGGAAAATTCCAGCGCTGCCTTTATGAAATGAGCGCCGACGGGGATTTCCTGATCGACCGTCACCCCGGCTGCGATCGCGTCATCTTCGCCGCCGGCCTTTCAGGGCACGGCTTCAAATTCGCACCCGCGCTCGGCGAGGCGCTGCGCCATATGGCGCTTGAAGACGAAACGCCCGCCGAATGGGCGTTCCTGTCGCTGAAGCGGTTTTCGCCGACGCCTTGACGCGAGAGGCGCAAACACGCAGAGAGCGCGGCTCAATTGAGCCCAAACCCCGATGACCGACGCCTATCTCAACCGCCGCACCTTCGCGATCATCTCGCACCCCGACGCCGGCAAGACGACGCTGACGGAGAAGCTTCTCTATTTCTCCGGCGCGATCCGGCTTGCAGGCGAGGTGAAGGCGCGCGGCGACCGCCGGCGCGCGCGCTCCGACTGGCTCGCCATCGAGCAGAAGCGCGGCATTTCGGTGACGACCTCGGCGATGATGTTCGAGCATGCGGGGTGCGTCTTCAACCTGCTCGACACGCCAGGCCACGAGGATTTTTCCGAAGACACCTATCGAACGCTCACCGCCGTCGACAGCGCGGTGATGGTGATCGACGCGGCGAAAGGCATTGAGAGCCAGACGCGCAAGCTGTTCGAGGTCTGCCGCCTTCGCGACATTCCGATCATGACCTTCATCAACAAGGTCGACCGCGAGGGTCGCGACCCGTTCGAGCTTATCGACGAGATCGCCGACCAGCTTGCGCTCGACGTTTCCCCGCAGGTCTGGCCGGTCGGTACGGGCGGGGAATTCGCCGGCTGCTACGACATGGCTGAGAACCGCCTGCTGCTCGAAGACGGGGGCGAGGCCGGCAAGTTCGGCGAAACGCGCGCGCTCTCCGGGCCCGACGATCCTGAATTCGACCGGATCGTCGGCGCAGACGCCGCCGCGAAAGCGCGCGAGACGATGGAGCTTGCACGCGCGGGCTACGCCCCGTTCGATATCGAGCAATATCGCCACGGCGCGCTGACGCCGATCTATTTCGGCTCGGCGCTGAAGGAATTCTCCGTAGCCGAACTATTGCGCGATATCGGGAAATTCTCCCCGCCGCCGCAGAGCCAGAAGGCCGGCGACAGCGAGGTCGCGCCCGGCGCCGACGCCGTTTCCGGCTTCGTCTTCAAGGTGCAGGCGAATATGGACCCCAATCACCGGGACCGCATCGCCTTCGTTCGCCTGTGCTCGGGCGAATTCAAGCGCGGCATGAAGCTCAAGGTCTCGCGCACCGACAAGCTTCTCGCGGTCAACGCGCCGATCTTCTTCCTCGCGCAGGAGCGAAACCTCGCCGAGGAAGCGGTCGCCGGCGACATTGTCGGCATCCCGAACCATGGCGCGCTCGGCGTAGGCGACACGCTGTCGGAAAAGGACGGGATCAAATTCTCCGGCCTTCCTGATTTCGCGCCGGAGATCATCCGCCGCGTGCGCCTTGACGATCCGATGAAGTCGAAACAGATGAAACGCGCGATGACGGCGCTCGCCGAGGAAGGCGCCGCGCAGGTTTTCACCCCGACCCTCGGCGCCGATTTCTATGTCGGCGTTGTCGGCTCGCTTCAGCTCGACGTCATCGAGGAGCGGCTGAAGGCCGAATACGGCGTCGCCGCGGCGATGGAAGTCTGCGGCTTCGACGCCGTTCGCTGGCTGTCGGGCGATGAGGCCGCGATCGACAAGTTCATGTCGCTGAACCAGTCGGCGATCGCGCATGACCGTTACGGCTCGCCGGTCTATCTCGCCCGCTCAGCATGGGAGGCGGGCTACGCCGAGCAGAAAAACCCCGACGTCAAATTCCTGAAAACCCGCGAGCGGATTTGACGGCGTCTCATCTTTGCGCGCCGGCCGAGGCGTCACCACGCCCATAGGCGAATACCGATAAGCCCGATAGACCAAAACCAGCAGGCGAGACCGAAAGCGGCTAATGACGCCGCCAGCGAATGAATCGCGACAAATTTGCTGCGCTGCACGCCGAATTTGCGCAGGCCGTCGATCACGCCAATAAGAGCGAAGAACCCAAACAACCAGCCGAGCGCCCAGAATAGAATTGTCTTGGCGTTCGGGCCGAGCATATCAGTCAGACGCATCTGCGTCGCCATCGCAATGGCCGTCGCGAATACAAGGGTCGCCAGCAGCGGCCACGCCCGAACCCGGAGATGGTCGATCCTGCGCGCTCCCCCGAACAACAGCCGCGGCGACCATGCCAAGGCGAAAAGAACCGAACTCAGCATGAGCAGAAGCGCAACAGCCACTCCATACTGCGGCAGCGCGACGCTCCACCATGAACCGCGCACATACGCAGCATCAATATCGGTGAGGCCCCTGCGACCTTCATCGTCAATCAGAAAGACGCCTGTCGCCAGCGCCTTACCGGGATCGCGAAATTGACCGTTCGGCATCGGGAAATATTCGATCGCTGCAAATGGCATTAGCGGCGGCGCGAAGCGATAGCGATCACCATGCGCAGAAAGTTTTGCGCCATTCATCGTGCGCGCGAGGCCGCCCCAAAGCGAGTTCTGCGGATTGACCGGGAAATAATATCCGTCATTTACGGAATCGACGACGGCGGCGGCGTCGAAGGCGCCCTCTCCGGGCGTTTCAACATTGCGCAAGAGATAGTTCGCCGCAAGCCCGCGCACGCGCGCAAACACGTCATAATCGCTGGTGGCGACCATGACCGCCAGGGCGACATTGTGTTCGTGCGAATAGAGGACCGTCGACAGATAGCCGGGAAGCGAACCGTCGTGCCCGTGAAAGGCGAGATTGTTCACCTGTCGCGTGTAATTGCCCATGCCATAGGCGAATGTCAGCCCAGCGCGCGCAGATGCGGTCGTTTCCGCCCGTTCCATGCGCAGCAGCGACTCCTCGGTAAGGACGCCAGGCGCTGTACGCCCGCGGCTTACAAGGAAAGCGCCGAGTTTCGCCATGTCGTCCGGCGTTGATATCAACGCGCCCGTAACGCCAAGCTTGAGCTGCTGCCAACCCGCTGGCGCGCCGTTCTTTTCATAACCGGTCGCGAGCGATGATTCAGCTCCTTCCGCGCGCCAAAGGGTGTCCTTCATGCCGAGCGGCGCCAGCAGCTCGCGCACGACATACTCCTCGAACGGAACGCCGCTCGATTTTTCTACGAGATAGGCGGCGACGGCGTAGCCGGGATTCGAATAAGCGTGCCACTGTCCGGGCCGCCACCGGGTCACAAGCTCAGCATCGAGGTCCTGCACGATTTCAGCCAACGGTCGGTTCTCGCGCGTCAGCCAATTACGGTAATGCATATCGTCGAACCCGGCCGTGTGTTCCAGCAGATGAACGACCTTGACCGGATCGGAATTGCTCCACCTGCTTCGCATCGGCAGCTCCGGCGCCAATTCCGCAACGGAAGCCTCAAGACTGAGCTGTCCGCGTTCGACCTGTTGCATCACAGCCATGGCGACGAACATTTTCGAGATCGAACCGATTCTGTAGTGCGTGACCGCATCCGCCGGCCGGCCGGTTTCCGGATTGGCGACCCCGACGCCGCCTTGCCAGGCCGCGCCTCCTTGCTCGATCAGCGCAAGGCCGGCGGAAGGCTCTCCGGCGGCCGATTTCAAGACATCGCCAATCTGCCCGCGCAGATCTTCAATCGACTGCGGCGGCGCGTCCGCGGAGGCGCCCGCGAGTGTCGGCAGGGCAGCCGCCGCCAGCAGAACAAGCGCTAAAAACAACTGCTTCATCTACACCCCCCGGAAGCCGCAGCCCCATTTTTTCATTCAAGTAATCCAGACCGACGGAAACTCAAAGTCCCGAGTGCGCACCGCTGTTCATCGACCGTCAATGGCGGCGGTAGCGTTTCAAGCTGACGCGGTTCACGCCAGATTTTTCCCCAACTGAGCGATCATGCGTCCGCGAAATAATCCGTATTCGCCGGATAATCCGCGCACCGGCCTTTGACTTTTCTCAGCCTTCATGCGGGTTTCAGCCGATTTCGCCGGATAATGCGGATGCAATCGCCAGGCGAAATTTCACGGCGTTGATCAATTCGTTCGCCCAGTTTCAACACCGGCGCGCCCGAAAAATTCAATTGTCAAAGAGCCCGCGCGGATTTTTTCAAAGCCGCGCGCAAAGGCGCGCAAAACAGATCGCACGCCCTTAAACGACAATCGGCGGCCGCTCCGAAAAGCGCCGCCGACGGAGAAAAGAAAAGGGCAGGACGCGATTTCGATCAAGCCCCTGTTTTGGGGAATTCTGGGCGCGGGATTCGCGCGATCGGGGAAAGCGAAGATAATGGTTCGCCGAAAATGGGCAAGTGATGTCTTCGCACGGAAGATGACCTGGATGTCAGCAATTCGTTTGTCCGCTTTCGGCCCA
>JAGRED010000401.1 GCA_020446725.1 Parvularculaceae bacterium
AAGATTGGCGTCAAGGATGCGGCCGTAATAGTCGCGTACCTCAACGCCGAGACGCTCCTTGCTGTAGTAGAAATCAACCGGATCGGGCGAAGCGAATTTCGTCAAGCGCAGGATGCCTTCATCCACCGCCGCAACGGTGAGCATCACATCCTCGCCCCGCGCAACACCTTCAATCTTGACCGGCATCGTCACCTTCTGCCGCGGGCGAACAAGCTCCGGCGCGCCAAGCGCGACGTCCATCTTGCGTGCGCCCATGTCGAACGGAACATAAGCGACGCCCATTGCACGGCGCGGGATCGGCCGCTTTACGACGTCGCGCGGCGTCACGATTGTCGCCATCACATAGAAACCGGAACCCCATGAAGGATCGGTGTCGACAATGATTTCCCGGCCCTTGTCTTCGACCTTGAAACGCTGGACGAGGTGCACCTTGTCGGTTGCGATCGCGATGATCGCTTCGCCCGCATAAGGCGGATCGAGGAACAACCGCGCGCGCGCGCCGGGCGCGACCGTTTCACTGGTGACGGTCAGCGTCGCCTGATCGGGCGTGTCGGCGCCCGATTCATAAGACCGCCAGCCGACATAGAAGCGGATATCCGTCTTGGCGCCGGACGCCGGGTCCGTCGCCGTCAGGCGATAAGACCCCGTGTCGAGCGCCTGCGCGATGCGAGCGGCGCCGGCGTCTTTCGCCGTTGTCCGACCTTCCGCGACGAGGATGTCCTTGTAGGACCGCCGCCAGCGCCATTCGCCGTTTTCGCGATACCAGTCGAACCAGTAGTCTTCTTCAACAATGCGCCATTCAACATCGCCTGCAACCTGCTTGCCGTTCCAGTCGATGAGGACAGCGTCAATTTCCGCAGGCTCGTTCTGGCCGAAGCCCCAGCCGTCATTGGCGAGTTTCAATCCGACATAGCGATCGTCAGGGCGAACCGGAATGCGCGCGCTTTCGCGCACCGCCCGCCCGCCGGGCTCGACGACGCCGACGACGAGATCGGCGCGCAAAGGAGCGCCGTAATTTTTCGGCGCGTCTTCTATCGCCAGATCAACGCTCGCCTTGCCGCTGGAATCCGTCGTCGCCTTTGCGAGCGTCAAATAGCGCTCGTCGAAGCGTCCATTCACCGGACCGTAGCGATAGCCTTTAAGCGCCGGGAACGGATTGGGATCGAGCCGCAGCCGCGCTTCCGATTCAACGCCGAGCGCACCCGCCGGCGCCCCGTAGAGATACCGCGCATCGACCAGGACAGCGCGCGTTTCGCCTGACCGGATCGGCTTTTCTTCATCGACGTTCAGCTTGACCTCGATCCGTTGCGGAACAAAGTCTTCAACCGAGAAAGTCTCCCCGCCGACAACGCCGACACCGTCCGCCTTCACTTCAATGCGCCACTGGCCGCGTGCGGCGGATTTCGGCACCTCATAATCGAATGAAAAGCCGCCGATCGAGAGCGCATCAACGCGTTGCTGCAAGGCTTCGGTCGAGTTCGGTCGATAAATTGCGACGGTCAGCGGTCGATCCGCCGCAAGACCGGCGCTGTCGCGAAGCATGCCTGAAACATGCGCCGTTTCGCCAGGCCTGTAGATGCCGCGATCAAGCCAGATGAAAGCGTCAAGCACTGACGGGGCTGCGCGCCCGTCAACATTTCGGTCGGAAAGATCAAGCGGCGCGCGGGAGAGATCGAGCGCCGCGAAATCTTCCTGCGGCCCATAGGCCATGATCATGCGCGGCGTCAGCGGATAATCGCCATTGACCGCGGCTTTTTCAAACCGCGCACGACCGTCGCCGGCCGTCACAGCGCGTGCGAGGATGTCGTTATTCGTCGCTACAAGCTCAAGCTCGACGCCGGAGAGCGGGCGGCCCGTGTCAATCGATCGCACGAAGACATCGATCCCCTCGCCGCTCGAATAGGTCGTCATGGCGAGATCGGTGAACATGACCCAGCGCCAGGCCTGCGCCTTGCGGTATTTGTCGCCGCCGGGCGTCTGGTCGGTGAGACGGACGAAATAGGCGCCCGGTTTGAGATCGGGAAGCGCGGCGCCGAGCGGGAAGACCGTCGTCACCGTGTCGTTTTCAACTTTCTTGACGGTGAGGTCCTTGTCAAAAACCTTGACGCCGACATCCTCGCCGCTTTCCTGGTCCCATACGTAGAAATAATCGCCCTCTGGCGAGGCTTCGCCCTGCGCGATCGATTTGCGGGCGAGCGAGCGGTCAGACACTCTGTAAACGGATATATTGATCTTCTCGACATTGACGGTCTCGATCCCGAGGCCGTCCGCTTCGAGACGCGGAAGGATGACGCCGTCGCCGACAAAGCCGACATAGGCGGGCTTGTCGCCGAAGGCGATCGTCACCTCGACCGGACGTTTCAGCTTTTCGCCGGATTTAGACGGCGTTCCGGCGCGCACGCGCGCCTTGTATTCCTTGTCGAATTCAATCCCGGAAAGGCAGAGGCTCTGGCCTGCGACGCTCACCGCTGGCTTCAGCGCCGGCGTCAGGCGAACATAATCAGCGTAATTCGTCTTGCCCGATGCGTCGAGTTCGCGCGTGAACTGAACACAGGCGCGCGGCGCCGAACCGTTCGTCTCAAGGATCAGCCGGTCGAAAGCGAATTCCTTTGAGGTTTCGCGCTCGGCGCGCGGCGCGTCATCCCCGCGAAACATCTGGAAGGGACGACGCGGCTGGTCCGACCTTTCACGCGCCGATGGGGAAACGAGCGATCGGCCCGCGCTGTCGCGCATTTCCGCCTCGCCGCGGTCGATGCCGCGCCCGAGGAGGAGACCCGCCGCAAAGGCGATCAGGATGCCGCCGGCGATGAAAATCGTTCTGTTTTTGTCCATGCCCCAACTCCTCAGGCGCTCTCACAGGCGCAATTTTTACCAAGCTTATGGCGTTTCAAGGTCGAAAAGAAACAGATTTGCGGGCTTTCGCGCGACGCAAGCATGGCGCTTCGGCGCCCGCATGGGGCAATCGGCGATTGAAATTCAGCCCGGGCGAGCTAGGAAAGACGGCGCAGGCGCGCCGGGAAGGCGAAACGTCTCCGTAGCTCAGGTGGATAGAGCACCAGATTCCTAATCTGGGGGCCACAGGTTCAAGTCCTGTCGGAGACGCCATTCGCTTCATCAATCTGGGGCTTCATTAACCCAAGGCGGCGCGGTTCTTGAAAGACGCTACGACGGATTTTGCCGGCGGATGAGCAAATGCGTGACGCGCTATTGATGGCGGTGATAGCGGCTGGGCTTTTGACAGCCCTGCGCTATCCTTTTGCCGGCATCATCCTCTGGGCGTGGTTCTCACTAATGACCCCCCATCAGATGGCCTATGGCGCTTTCGGCGTCCCGCTTAACCTAGTTATCGCCGGGGCGACGATCATCGCCCTCATCCTGCGCGGCGAAGCGACGCGCTTCCGCCTAGACGGGGTCACCTTCCTGCTCGCGCTGGTCGCAGGTTGGCTTTTCGTTTCTCAGGCCGCCTCGCTCGATCCCGTCAACTCAGCGCTCTATTTCGACCGCTTCATCAAGACGCTTCTCTTCGCCATTCTTTGCGCCCAGATGGCGACTGACAAATTGCGCATCAACGCGCTTGTCTGGATTCTCGTTCTGTCGATCGGGTTCTTCGCCGCCAAGGGCGCTCTCTTCACAATCGTGACGCTCGGCCAATACCGCGTTCAGGGCGTCGAACTGACAATTCTTGAAGACAACAATCACATGGGCATCGCCATCGCGACGGTCCTGCCCTTCATCCTCTATCTGCGCGGCGAGGCTGCGAAACCCTGGATGCGCAGCGCGCTCGCCCTCCTCTTTTTTGCAGCGCTCGTTTCCATCATCGGCACCCAGTCACGCGGCGCATTCATCTCGCTCATCGTCTTCGCCGGCTCCTTCTGGATGCGCTCACATCACAAGCTCAAAATCATCGCCGCGGCGGCATTCGCCGGATTTGCAGCGCTCGCCTTCATGCCGGCGGCGTGGACCGAACGCATGGCGACGATCACCGAGGCGAACGAGGATTCATCATTCATGGGACGCGTCGACGCATGGGTGATCAACACCAAATTCGCGCTTGAAAATCCGTTCACCGGCGCCGGACTTCGAAACCCCTACCAGACCGATCTCGCCATGAAGGTCGATCCCGAACGCGCGCCGCGCGCCAAGGCCGCGCATTCGATCTATTTCGAAATGCTCGGCGGCGCCGGTTTTGTCGGCCTCTTCCTTTACCTCGCGCTCCTTCTCGCCGCCTTCCTCAAATCCGCGGCGCTCCAAAGGCTGCGCAACGCCGCCGGCGAAAAGGACTGGCGGACACGACTCGGCTATTTCGCGCAAATCTCTCTCGCCGTCTTTTGCGTCGGCGGGGCATCGACCTCGCTCGAAATGTGGGACGGTTACCTCATAGTCATCGCCCTGATCGCAGCGACGAGCCGTATGGCCTCCTTGGAGAAGAATAATGCGCTGGCCGCGGAGGCCCAACGGCGGCAATCATGGCGCAGCCGTGCGCGCGGCGCTTCCTCATTGCTCATTACGCAATCCGGTTGACGCAAGGCGAGCTGACAGGCGCTTATTGCGCCGTCGCAACTGTGCCGTGGGTGGGACCGTGCGAATGGCCGTGACCATGCAGAGAATGAACGGTCGCGCCGCCGGACCGCGTCTCAAGCGCCGCATGATCCGGGCAATGGGTGCAGGTTTCGATCTGGATTGTTGATTCTCGGATGCCGTACCGTTCATCGAGCGTGCGTTTCAGCAGTTCCAGCGCCTCTTCCGATACGGCGCTGTTCTTGACCCGCGCGTGCAGCGTCAGACGCAGCTGATCGGGCGTCAATTGCCAGATCTTGACGCTGTGAACGTTTTCAATATCGGGCGAAAGGTCCGCCAGCTCATTTTCCATGCGCTTCGCGTCGATATGCGCCGGCGCGCCTTCGAGCAGAATATGCGTCGTCTCCTTGAGCAGTTTGACGGCCGAACGGGCAATCAGGGCCGCGACGAAAACGGACAGGATGGGGTCGATGCGCGTCCATCCTGTAAGCCAGATCGTCACCGCAGCGGCGATCGCGGCGATTGAGCCGAGCAGATCGCTGGCGACGTGCAGCATCGCGCCCTTGATGTTGATATTGTGGTCGCCGGCGTTGTGAAGGAGACGGAAGGCGACGCCGTTCGCCGCAAGGCCGAGCGCTGCGATGACGAGCATTGGCGCCCATGCGACTTCGACCGGCTGGATCGACCTTCGCACCGCCTCGTAAACAATCCACGCCATCAACGCGACGAGCGCGATGCCGTTGACGAAGGCCGCGATCACCTGAATGCGCCGATAGCCGAAATGCAGGCGGCCGTTGGCGGGGCGCGCCGACATCCGATGCGCCGTCGCGGCTAGCGCAAGCGCGAAGGCGTCGGTCATCATATGAGCCGCGTCGGCGAGCAGCGCGAGCGATCCGGAAAGGAGGCCGCCGATCACTTCCAGCACCATGAAGACCACAATGACCGCGAGCGCCGCCAACAGGCGGCCGCCATCCGCCTTGTGCTGGGCGAGCCGGTCGATTGAGTGATCGTGGCCGCAGTCGCTCATGCCTCGCCTGTCCGCCTAAATTCGTTCAATTTCAAAGGACAATCACTGCTTGCAGTAAAGCCGCCGCCGCCCCCGGGAGCAAGCCGATTATGCGGCGTCATAAATATTTGATGTGATTTGCAGGCAACATTTTCAGGTCTTGTCGACCTGAAGAAGTGACGTGATAACATATGGGTTGATAATGTCCGCCGGCCTGCTAGCGGGAATAGCGGCCTGCTGGTTCGCGCCCTGAATTTGGGTGACGATCAGGCCGGCATAGGCTGTCGTGACGTGGAAGGGGTGGCGCAAGCGTGTTTGGGAGCGGGGACATCGCGCCGGGAGTGCTCGCGAGCTTTGTCGCAGCGCTCGTCAGCACGGCGGGTCTTCTATCCATGGCCGCGCTCGGCGATTGGGGCAAACGCAACAGCGCGTATTTTTCCGCCTTTGCGATCGGGGTTCTTCTGGTCGCCGTCCTGTTCCACCTGACGCCGGAGTCGCTCAGCTATTCCCCTGACGCCTGGCGCGCAATCCTCGGCGGGTTTCTCGGCATGCTGGCGCTCGGCTACGGGCTTCGCCTCTTGTCGCACAATGAACGGAACGGTCACGGCGTCGCGATCGGTTACGCGTCGATCGTGGCGCTTGGGTTTCATTCTTTTGTCGACGGGCTGATTTACGAGGCGACATACCACGCGGAAGTCTTCACCGGCTCGCTCGCAACCGCCGGTCTGCTGCTGCACGAATTCCCCGAAGGGGTCATCGCCTATTTTCTCGCCCGCGACGCCGGCCTAAACCGGATTCGTTCGATCGCCTGGGCGTTCATTTCAGCCTCGCTGACGACCATTGCCGGCGCCGTCATTGGCGGCGCCTTCATCGAAAACGTAGACACCCTGCCCCTCGGCTCGCTTCTAGGCGTCACCGCTGGCGGGCTCATCTACATCATGGTTTTTCATCTCGGCCCTCATGCGAGCCTGACGCCGAACCGGCGCGGTTACATGATTGCAAGCGCAGGCGTCGCCGTCGCGCTTGGCGCACTCATTCTTCGTCATCTTCGATAGCGTCACTTCACACGGCAGCCGGCGACACCCGCCGCCGGAATGACCGCGCGCCAGCCGGTCGGCGATTCAATCGTCACCAAACCGCGCTCCAGATAGCTGCCGCCGTCGAAACCGAGCCCGAAGCGAACCTTGACGGTCGCCGTAACGCCGTCCGCGACCAGCGTGTTTTCCTCCGCAACGCCGAAACCGACCGCGCCGCTGGCGCTTTCAATCGCAAGCTTGACCGGCGCGCCATTCAGCACAATCTCGGCCTGCTTGCCCGCGATGAGGCGCAAGACCGGCGCAGGCTGATCCGCCTCCAGCGTCCACAGGATCATGCCGCATTCGCCTTTCGGCAATGCGGCATCCGGAATCGCGCCGACAATGACGTCGCCGTCTCCAGACGGAGGCGCAACGACCGACTTCGAAATCTTTCCCGTCGAGGTCGTCGAGCAGGCGGCGGCGCTGAGGAGCATTACTGCGATGCCGGGAAACTTCATGACGTTAGTCCTCTGAGGCGCCCCGCGGCGCGATATGAAAGCTGCCGATTGTCGCCCTCAAACCCGTAAGCGCGCAAGGCGGCGCCAATCTCATTTCGGCGCGGCTCAGCGGTGAATGTCATTGAATAGGCAAGATCCGGCGAGATAGAAGCGGCGAACTTGACCCCTCCGTCAGCGTTCTGTCCATTGAGCGTGATGACAAGCGCGCCGTCGACGCAGGACGCCTCGCCCGACAAAGGAAGCGCCGCCCCCGACCATTGGCGCGCAATCGCATCAAGCGCATTCGTCGACAGGCGCGCGCCTTCGGCGCGACAGGCCGATTTTGAAAGGGCGA
>JAGRED010000402.1 GCA_020446725.1 Parvularculaceae bacterium
AAGCGCGCTCGCGGCGGCAAGCGCCGGGTTTTTCACGCTGGCGACCGCGGGGCAGTCAGCGCAGCCGTCGCAATTCGGATCGTGGGCGTCGGTTTTAGAGTCCGCCGGACCGCCCATCGACTCGTCGCAATCCGCCGGCATCGAAAGGTCGGTTACGCGAGAAGCCGCCGCTATGGTCTCGGCCTCACTCGCTGCGGCGTCGGGACAGAAATCGGCGCAGGCGATGGCGGGGCTGACCGCGATCGCGGACGCCAGAATAAATGCCAAAATGCGACGACAGGTCGTCATTGCTTTGATTTAGGCCTCTTCTCCCGCACCGGCAATGCGTAATCATCCTCATCAACCGCTCTTGATGATATCCAAGGCCTGTTAACCAGTCTTGAATGATTGCGTCCCATTTCGTCAGCCAGCGCAGCAGGAAAGCTTGGCGACGTCCATTTCGAAGCCTTGCGCCGCCAGTTTCAGGCCCTCTACGGTCGTCAGATATGGGAAGAGCGTTTCGCCCAATTCCCGCGCGGTCATGCCGGCTTTCAGAGCAAGCGCCAGGGTCTGGATGCTGTCGGCGCCTTCCGGCGCCATGATCTGTCCGCCCAGCAGTTTCCCGGTCTCGGCGTCGGCGACGAGTTTGATCAGCCCGCGCGTGTCGCGCGCCGCGAGCGCCCTCGGCAATTGTTCGAGCCGGAGAATAGACGTCTTCGCCGCGCGTTCAGCAAATCTCGCATCGGCCTCGCCGACGCCGACGCCGGCGATTTGCGGATCGGTGAACACGACCCACGGCATGGCGGCGTTGTCATATCGGAGGCTGTCGCCGTTGAGAGCGTTCTTCGCGGCGATCTTCGCGCCATAGGCGGCCATGTAAACGAACTGGTCGCGGTTCGTCACGTCGCCGGCGGCGTAGACGTCCGTCCTTGTCGTGCGCATATGGTCATCGACCATGATCGCGCCGCGTCGGTCGAGTTTGACTCCGGCCTCGGCAAGGCCGAGATCATCCGTGTTCGGCGTTCGTCCCGTCGCGATCAGCAGTCTCTCGCCTTTGACCGCGATAATCTGGTCGTCTTTATTGACCCAGACCGTGACACCGCTCTCGTCTTCGCGGCAGGAATCATAAGCGATCCCGCAATAAAGGCGGATTCCCTCGCCGCGGAATACGTCACTCAACGCTTGGGAGATTTCGGGTTCGGCCTGCGGAAGAAGCTGCGACCGGCAGATCACGGAGACCACGACGCCCATGCGCGCCATCATCTGCGCGAGCTCCGCGCCAATGAAACCGCCGCCGATGACGACGAGGCTTTTCGGCAGCGCTTCAAGATCGAGGAGCGATGTGCTGGTGAGAAAGCTCACTTTCTCGACGCCCGGAATCGGCGGAACGCCGGGCCGCGCGCCGGTTGCGATAATGATCTTCGGCGCACGGATCAGCTTGCCGGCGACTTTGACGCCGCCATCAGCGAACCGGGCCGCGCCCTCGACATACGAGATCGCTTCATAGTCCTTGATGAGATCGGCGTATTTTTTCTGGCGCAGTTCGCCGACGAGGCTGTCTTTCGCGGCGATCAG
>JAGRED010000403.1 GCA_020446725.1 Parvularculaceae bacterium
GCAAGTTCAAGGTCCAGGTCGCCATTCAGGGTGAGGAATTGCGGGTCACAGGAAAGAAGCGCGATGACCTTCAGGAGGTGATCGCCTTCGTCAAAACCCTCAAAATCGACCAGCCATTGCAGTTCAAGAACTTTCGCGATTGAGCAGGATCGGCTAAGCGGGATCAAAACCCGGAGGGGAACCATGTCTGATATCGACCAGCAATTGCTTGCGATCATCAAGGAGCACGCGGTCGGGCTCACGTCCGAGCCGACCCGCGAGACGCTTATCACCGATCTCGGCATCGACTCGTTTTCGATTGTTGAGATCATCTATGAGGTCGAGGAAAAGCTCGGCATCGAAGTGCCGTTCAACGCCAATGAAAATCCGCTTGGCGACATGAAGACGGTCGGCGATCTTGTCGATGCGGTGAAAAAGCTCGCAGGGCAGGCGTAACTCATGACGTCCCGTGCGGATCGGCGCGTCGTCGTCACAGGGCTCGGCGGGCTTTGCGCGACCGGCGCGGGCGTTTCCGAATTCTGGGAGAATGCGAAAGCCGGCCGTTGCGGCATTGAGCGGCGCACGCTTGCGATCGGTGATGAATATTCGCTGACCTTGCCGATCGCGCCGATCGACGGATTTGAAACCCGTCTTGCGGAACTTGGTCGCGAAATGACGCGCGCCGACCGCTTCACGCAACTTGCGATCGCCGCCGCCGACGAGGCGATCGCAGATTCAGGGCTTGATCTCGCCTCCGGCATTGGCGCGCGCACCGCCGCGATCATCGGCACCGGCATCGGCGGCCAGTCTACATTCGACGACGGCTATTACGCGATGCTGAAGCGCGGAAAAAAACCGCACCCATTGTCGATCCTCAAGATCATTCCGAACGCGCCGGCGAGCCACATGTCGATCCGTTACGCGTTGAACGGCCCGGCCTTCGCGGTTTCTTCCGCCTGCGCGTCCGCCGCGCATGCGATCGGCGTTGCGGCCGATCTTGTGCGCTCGGGCGCGGCGGACGCCGCCCTCGGCGGCGCATCGGAGGCATGCCTCACCTATGGCGCGATGGAGACCTGGAAGGCGATGCACATCATGTCGGATGAGCTTTGCCGGCCGTTTTCGAAAAACCGCAAAGGTCTCATCATCGGCGAAGGCGCTGGCGTGCTCGTGCTGGAAGAATACGAAGCGGCGAAAAAGCGCGGCGCGAAAATCTACGCCGAGCTGGCCGGCTTCGGCATGAACGCCGACGGCAAGGACATGATCAACCCGGCGGTCGAGGGCGCGGCAGGCGCGATGAAAGCGGCGCTTGCAACCGTCGGCGATGTCGATCCGGCCGCCGTCTATATCAACGCGCACGGAACCGGCACGCTGCTCAACGACCCGACCGAAACGAAAGCGATCCGCGAGACGTTCGGCGCGGGCGCCGACGCGCTCATCGTTTCGTCGACGAAGTCGATGCACGGGCATTTGCTCGGCGCCGCCGGCGCGATCGAAGCGATCGCGACGCTGAAGGCGATGGAGGCGGGCGTCGTTCCGCCGACGATCAATTACGATGAGCCCGACCCCGCCTGCGACCTCGATTACTGCCCGAATGAAGCGCGCGAGCGTCGCATCGATCTTGCGCTGTCGAATTCTTTTGCTTTCGGCGGGCTGAACGCCGTTCTGGCGTTTCGCCGGGTGTGATCGCCTCCGCTCATCCCGGCGAATGCCGGATATTGGGGTCGTGCGAATAAGCAAGAAATCTGGATTTCGACTTGTGTCGGAATGAGCGGTTGTTGTGATGTGCAATGAGGATGTGAGCGCACGCCCGTTTATTCAAACCGCAAGTCGCCTAACACGCGAATTGGCGATCGAAAATACGTTTTTTCGGCGGCTTGAACGCTCGATCGCCTTTCCCATGTCGTTAGGTTGGCGCCGTTGCGAAACGGTGCGGCTCTTTGACAGGTGAATGAATTTCTTCTGCGCGCCGGTTCGCCGCAAAAGCGAAAAAATCCCGTCAGGGATGAGTGCGGATTATCCGTATAAAAGCGCTGCAGCCCGCATGAGGACTGGATTCAAGCTATCGCCCCGTGCGGGGATTATCCGGATAATACGGAAATCTACGCCGCGGCCGGTTTTGCTTTCGGCGGCGCGAGGCGATTGTTGAGATTGTTCCGCATCGCCATGAAGGCGGCGATCATCACGACGAGCCCGAGATAGCGAACGACGTAAAGCCCGAGATCGTCGATCAGCGTTTTGCCGAGCGCGCCGATGGAAGCGTAGATCGAATGGATATCGGACCCCGCAAGGCCCATGCCGGTTATCGGCCAGACAAGGCGGTCGATGAAGAGCGCGATTGCGCCGAGAAACCAGGAAGAACGCTTTTTCTTCGGCGCGATCGCCAGAACGAAAGCGATGATGAGCGCGCGGATGATATCGCCGCCCGAAAAGCCGAGGCTTATGATGTCCTTCAGGTCTTCCATGCGGGCGCCCTCCTTGGCCACGGAAATAACGCCCGCTTATGGTTAACGTCTGGTAAAGTCGCCCGGCCGCAGGGCGCCGGACGCGGCCCGCAAGA
>JAGRED010000404.1 GCA_020446725.1 Parvularculaceae bacterium
ATCGGTCCCTTAAGGCCAAACGGCGCGACCAGGATAGTACGCAAATACATAAGGAAACGAAAATAGCGCGGCATGCGCCCGAGAACGCTCGCATACGCTTTCATGATCGGTTGCTCGACGCCTGCCGCCGTCACTTCGTAGGTATCCAGATAGCTGTGCTTGGTCAGAAAACTTTCCAGCTTGCTGGAAGAAGGCAAGCGCGACAGTCGGGCGCGGCTCTTTCTGTCTCTCATACAAAGCTCCGATTGATTGATCGCGGCGCCATGAGCAAAGCGCATGCACACTGCGAGGCGTTCGTCACGCTACGCCTAGGCCAGACGCCAGCCCCGCCAAACCAAGCGCGCCGATGATCGCGCCCAATATCGTCGGCGGCGATTTGAACGGCGGCGCGCCTTCGATTTTCGAAACAAGAAAACTGAGCGCTGAAATGGCGAATGCCGTCGCGGTCAGATAAACGCCGAAAAAGGTATGCTGCGGCTGCACCGCCAAAAAAGCGAAACCGGTCGCCATCGCAAATAGCGCAAGCGTTACGAAGTGCCAGCAATAGCGAAAGGCGTGCGTCGAGACGCCCGCCGCGATCGCTTTTCGATAGAACGGCCGCGCCATGATCGCGCCGCCGAGGAAGGCGTGCAGCGCACAGGCGGCGAGGCTCGCAAGCGACGCCGCCATATAGAGGATCATCTGCGCGGTCATCGACACTCTCACGCGGCCGTAAGCGCAACGAGAAGAGCGACTTCAATCAAAACCGTCAGCGGCATCCTGACGCCGAGATACCAGGCAGGGGCGCCGTCGCCGCGACGTGTCGCCTGAAGATCGTCGAAAAGAAGAACGATCATCAACGCCATGATCGCGAGCATTTTCGTTTGCGGATCGCCCGGCGCAAACAAGGGCAAGGCGGCGAGCATCGGCAAGGCGGCGCCCAATAGCGCGCGCATGGTGGGGCCTGTCGGCTTCATCACCGCGACGCCCCAGCGAACGCCGCCGAAAAACACGAGCAATGTCGCCCCGTAAAGCGTGATAAACGCTTCGGCGCCCGCATCCGCCGGGTTCGCAACCATCGCCAGCGCGGCCGCGAGCAACGGCGCGGCGCCGAGATAGGCAAGGAAGCTTGCAGCCCCGGTCATCGGCGTTGTCTTGCCGGCCTCCGCCGGGCGTCGCTCATCGGCGGCGAAGGCGTTGCGCCGCGGTTGACGGCGGTTCAGTTCAAGGACGTCTGCGTAGGTCATTGTCGCCTCCTTTTGCGGCGCCCTTTGTTGCGGCGCCTATTTCTTCCTCAAAAACGGGCTGAGCATTTCGACCGCTTTCGATCCGAGTTTGATCAACGGCAGCAATTGCGATTTCGGCACGGCGTTCATCTGCGCGTACCAGTCGTTCAGGAGATCGATGAGCGCTTTCATTTCCGTAAGGCGTTCGACCGCCGCGGGCGAGGCCGCCGGATCATGCGCCGCATCATCAAGGCAGGCCTTCAACACCTCCTGCGCAGGATCGATCTCGCGCGCCTTCCTGATGGCGACAATCTTCGACGCCATCTCCCAGACGTCGCCTTCCGCCTCGAAGAAATCGCGCCTGTCGCCAAGCACAGGAATACGGCGGACTAGGCCCCAATTCATCAGATCACGGATCGACGTCGAAACATTCGACCGCGCCATTCGCAGAAGATCGGCGATCTCTTCAGCGTTCATCGCCCGCCCGGCGACAAAAAGCAGCGCATGAATCTGCGCTACCGAGCGGTTGACGCCCCAGGTCGCGCCCATATCGCCCCAATGCAGGATGAAACGTTCAATCGCGGGCGTGATCGTCACAGGTTTTTCAGTAATTTCTGTCATGACAGAAATATCAGACAAAAATGGCAACCCCGCAACCTGCCATATTGCCGCAGATGATGGGATTTTTACCCTTTCTTTAGTGAAAATTGGGCACACTATAGAAATCCCACACGGCATTCCTCTTGCATCCCACGATTTTGATTGATTATTGACTCCTAAATCTGGCCAAATCAGGGACAAATCCCATGAATTCGATCGATGAACTTGTCGCCCGCGCCGAGCGACTCGCCGAACGCGAACAGCTCGCCCTTTCGACGGTTTCGCGAAAGCTCCTGAATGACGGCAAGGGCCTGACGCGCCTCAAGGCCGGCGGCCAGCTGACGCTGAGAACGCTCGAAGCCGCGTTCGAACGCCTGTCGGCCCTTGAAACCGGCGAGAAGCCGGCGGCGAAGGCGCCGGCGAGACAAACGACGGCGAACGCGCCGGCGGTCGGCGCCGGCGACGGACCGCTCCTCTCCTCACAGCGGATGTCGCATCTCGATCGCCTTGAGGCGGAAGCGATCCACATCATGCGCGAGGTCGCCGCGGAAGCGGAAAACCCGGTCATGCTCTATTCGATCGGCAAGGACTCCTCGGTCATGCTGCATCTCGCGGCGAAAGCGTTCTTCCCCTCGCGCCCGCCCTTCCCGCTGATGCATGTCGACACAACGTGGAAGTTCAAGGACATGTACGCCCATCGCGACCGCATCGCGAAGGAACTCGGCTTCGATCTCATCGTTCACATCAACGAAGACGGTTTGAAACAAGGCGTCGGCCCGTTCACGCACGGCTCGGCGATCCATACCGACGTCATGAAGACGCAGTCGCTGAAACAGGCGCTCGACAAATACAAATTCGACGTCGCCTTCGGCGGCGCGCGGCGCGATGAGGAAAAGTCGCGCGCGAAAGAGCGCATCTTTTCCTTTCGTTCGGCGCAGCATCGCTGGGACCCGAAAAACCAGCGTCCGGAACTCTGGAACATCTACAACACGCGCATTCACAAGGGTGAATCGATCCGCGTCTTCCCGATCTCGAACTGGACCGAGCTCGATATCTGGCAATACATCTACCGGGAAAATATTCCGATCCCGTCTCTTTATTTCGCCAAGGAGCGCCCTGTCGTCGAACGCGACGGCGCGCTGATCATGGTCGATGACGACCGCATGCCCTTGAAGAACGGCGAAAAGCCGAAACTGGAAGTCGTGAGGTTCAGGACGCTCGGCTGCTACCCGCTCACCGGCGCCGTCCGCTCGACCGCGACGACCTTGCCGCAGGTCATCCAGGAAATGCTCATCTCGACGTCATCGGAACGTCAGGGCCGCGTCATCGACCATGACCAGTCCGCGTCGATGGAGAAGAAAAAGCAGGAAGGGTATTTCTAATGGCCCACGCAAACGCCCTCGCCGCCGACGATATCATCGCCTATCTCGACGCGCATGAAAAAAAGTCGATGCTGCGCTTCATTACTTGCGGCAGCGTCGATGACGGCAAGTCGACCCTGATCGGCCGCCTCCTCTACGACACCAAGCTGCTTTACGAGGACCAGCTCGCCGCGCTTGAAGCCGATTCCAAAAAGGTCGGCACGCAAGGCGAGAAAATCGATTTCGCGCTCCTCGTCGACGGCCTCGCCGCCGAACGCGAACAGGGCATCACGATCGACGTCGCCTATCGTTTCTTCTCGACAGAAAAACGCAAATTCATCGTCGCGGACACGCCGGGCCACGAGCAATACACGCGCAACATGGCGACCGGCGCCTCAACCGCCGATGTCGCGATCATCCTCATTGACGCGCGTCAGGGCGTTTTGAAGCAGACGCGCCGCCATTCCTATATCTGCTCGCTGCTCGGCATCCGGCACATCGTCGTCGCGATCAACAAGATGGACCTCGTCGATTATTCGCGCGCGACCTTTGAAAAGATTGAAGCCGACTACCGCGCCTTTGCGGGCAAGCTCGGTTTTTCCTCCATCGTCTGCATTCCGATATCGGCGCTTGAAGGCGACAATATCCTGACGAAGAGCCCCAACACGACCTGGCATCGCGGCCCGGCGCTGCTTCCCTATCTCGAAACGGTCGATGTCGAGAAAGACGGCTCGGGCGAGCCCTTTCGCCTCCCGGTTCAATGGGTGAACCGGCCGAACCTCAATTTCCGCGGGTTTTCGGGCACGATCGCATCGGGGACGGTCAAGCCGGGCGATGAAATCGTCGTCGTTCCTTCGGGCCGCCGGTCGACGGTGACGCGCATCGTCACCAAGGACGGCGACCTCGCAGACGCCGGCCAGCATCAGGCCGTAACGCTTTGCCTCGCCGACGAGATCGACATTTCGCGCGGCGACGTCATCTGCGCCGGAAAGGCGCCCGCCGAGCAATCCGACCAGTTCGCCGCTCATGTCATCTGGATGCATGACGATGAAATGATCCCCGGGCGCCAGTATCTTTTCAAAACCGCGAACCGGATCATCTCGGGAACGATCACGGAGCTGAAACACAAGGTCAACGTCAACACGCTCGAACACATGT
Organism: Parvularculaceae bacterium; assembly: GCA_020446725.1. Classification (GTDB taxonomy): domain Bacteria; phylum Pseudomonadota; class Alphaproteobacteria; order Caulobacterales; family Parvularculaceae; genus Amphiplicatus. The sequence continues at coordinate 4,325 of JAGRED010000404.1, forward strand.
CGGGCAAGACGCTTGAGCTGAACGAAGTCGGCTTCTGCAACATCTCGACATCGGCCCCGATCGCCTTCGATCCGTACAGTCACAATCGCGAAACGGGGTCGTTCATCATCATCGACCGCCGCACCAACAATACGGTCGGCGTCGGCATGATCGACTTCTCGCTCCGCCGGGCGCAAAACGTTCACTGGCAGGATCTTGATGTCGACAAATCGGCCCGCGCGTCGTCGAAGCACCAGAAACCCTGCGTGCTCTGGTTCACCGGCCTTTCCGGCGCCGGCAAGTCGACTGTCGCGAACCTTGTTGAAAAGCGGCTTCACGATCTCGGCCGCCACACCTACACGCTTGACGGCGACAATGTGCGCCACGGCCTTAACAAGGATCTCGGCTTCACCGACGCCGACCGCGTCGAGAACATCCGGCGCGTCGCGGAAACGTCGAGGCTGATGGTCGACGCGGGTCTCATCGTCCTCGTCTCCTTCATCTCGCCGTTCCAGAGCGAGCGGCGCATGGCGCGAGAGCTTGTTGAAGGCGGCGAATTCATCGAGGTCTTCATCTCAACGCCGCTCGCCGTTTGCGAAAAGCGCGACGTCAAGGGGCTCTACGCCAAGGCGCGCCGCGGCGAGATCAAGAACTTCACCGGCATCGACAGCGACTATGAAGCGCCGGAGAATCCCGAGATCGCGCTCGACACGTCGAAGATTTCCGCAGCGGACGCGGCGACGGCGATCGTCGAACACCTGAAGAAGAACGGGTATCTCGGTTAAGCGGTCCGACGCTATTGCGCCGGCTTCTTCCTCACGAGATCGCCCGACTGCAAAGCGCGCGGCAGCTCAGGAACCAGCAATTCGACATCCGCCCACTGAACGGGGATGCCGGCGCACATTAACGGATCGGGCGCGTCGCAGACCTGAGAATGAAGATGCGGCTCGGTCGAATTGCCCGATGAACCGAGCAGGCCAAGCTGCGCGCCGGTTTCGGGGTCGTAGAAGCGCGCCTTGTAATAATAGAGCCCGGTTTCGGCCTCCAGCTTTTGCCCGGTGAAGCGGAACGGGAAGCCGGAGGGCGAGCCGCCGACCTCGCCATAGGGGCCGTAGGTGTGGCGCTCGACGACAGCGCCCGTCGATGGCGTCACCGCGACCACAGACCCCAACCGGTTCTGATGCGCCCAGCGCTCGCAAGCCGCCGCCCCGTTCGCCGAAGTCGTGCAGCCCGCCGAGAGCGTGTGGTCGATCATCAGGAAGGGCTCGTCGACCGGACCGCGAACAACGCCATTTTTAAGGCGGCGCGCCATCACTCGCGGGCTCGCAGCTCAATTCCAAAGCGGTTCTCTTACTTTCAGGTTTCACCTGATCAGGACTCTTCGGGCAGTCGATCAGGCGCGTCAGGCCGATGGTCCGCCTTGAAAATGCTGGATGGTTTTCTCGGCGATCCGCGCCCGGAATTTTTTCGGAATATCGTGCCCCATGCCTTCGATGATTTCGAGGCGGGCGTCTTTGATATTCCTGAAGACGTCGACGCCGCCGGCGGGCGGCGCGAGCGGGTCTTCGCTTCCGTGCATGACAAGCGTCGGCGCCGTAATCTTGCGCGTGAACTTCTTGCGAAGGTCGCCTGTTTCGATGATCGCCGCGAGTTGCCGGCGCGCGCCGGCCGGATAATGGCTGCGTTCATAGGAAGCGGCGAGCCGCGCGCGCAATTCTTCCTCGCTCGCGCCTGAATTTTTCGTGCCGATAAGGCTCCAGAGATACATCGCGCGTTCCAACGCCTGTTCCTTTGTCGGCGACTTCATCGGCGGCGCCGTCAGCGCTCTGGCGATTTCCGCCTTGGCGCGCGGCAGCTTCGGGTTGTTGGTCGACGTCATGATGAGGGCGAGGTTTTTGACGCGATCGGGGTAGGTCGCCGCCAACACCTGCCCGATCATGCCGCCCATCGAGATGCCGACGATGTCGGCCCGGTCGATCTTCAACCCGTCCAGAAGGCCGATCGTATCCTTCGCCATGTCCTCCAGCGAATAGGGCGCAAGCCCTCTGATCCCCGCCAGCCGTGCGGCGAGCTGGACCAGCGGATTGGGCGCCGTTTTTCCTGAAAACTTCTGCGAATGCCCGACATCCCTGTTGTCGAACCGGAGCGTCCGGTAGCCGGCGTCGTTCAAGGCCGCGACGAAGTCTTCCGGCCAGAAGATGAGCTGCTGGGCGAGCCCCATGACGAGAAGGATGACGGGACCCTCTTGCGGGCCATCCCATTCATAGTCGATCTCGACGCCGCCCCTTGTCGTCAGTTTCATCCGCGCCCTCCCTGGGAAAGCCCGCCTAGCACGGGCGGCGGGGCGCCGCAGCATCGGGCCGCAGCAGCCGGAGGCGAGCGCCCGCCCTTAAAAAGGGCTTTTCGACCCCAAACCGACCGATCCTGTGAGAAACATCACACGCGCCCGGCCGAACCGGGACTACCTTCCAACTCACGGACAGCGGCCAAGTCAATCAGCCCCTTCGAAGACGCCCGATAGCGCCGCCGTCCGGGGGAGACCTGGGTCAGCGCAATCACGCACCCGAGCCTGGGGGAGATGGGAACGGTCGGAGAAATCCGACCGTTTCCTTATTTCAAGCCCCCTTGATCCAGCCTGGTTTTTCCGGCCGCGCCAGCCGAATGAGGGAACCGCTTGCCTGCATTGCAGCAAACCTTGATAGACTGCCCTCGCGTCAAGGAGGGCTGGGTGACGCAAACGACTAAAGAGGCTGAAAGGGCATACCTCGCCCGCATTCTCGCCGGCGTTGAGCTGTTCGCCTCGATCAACGAGGACGATCTCGGCGAGCTTGCGCGCTGCGGGCGCAATCTCGCGGTGGAGCGAGGAAAGCCGATCGCGGCGAAAGGCAAGAGCGAGGAAATCTACGTCATCGCCGGCGGCGCCGCGGCCCTGATCGACCGCGCAGCGAGCGGCGGCGTCCTGACAGCGTTGCTCGGACCAGGCGATGTCATCGGCCTTGCGCGCGCCGGCGAAATTCTCGGTCGAGACGCGCGCCGGGACCGGGGCGAATGGCGCGCGCTCTCAAATCTCACCCTCGTCGCCATCCCGATCGCCGACTTCCTGCGCGTGATGCGTCGCTCCGAAGAATTGTCAGCCGCGACAATTGCAGCGCTGGCGAAACTTCTTCGCGACCTGGCGGAGCGGCACGCCGCAGCGCTGCAAAGCCCGCTTGAGACGCGTCTCGCGGCTTTCCTTTCGCAACTCGCCATCATCGCCACCGGCAATCGCTGGGAACCGCAAGCGAATATCGGGCGATTGCCGCAAACGATGATCGCCGACATGCTCGGCGTCAGCCGCGAGCATGTGAACCGCACGCTCACCATGTGGGAGCGGTCAGGACTAATCCTTCAGTCGAAGGGCGGCGACATCATCATCGAAAACAGGAAACGGCTTTCGCAGCTCGCCGGCGACGAAAGCGCTTCCATGCTCGGCGCGGAACGGGACGCCTATTGGGAAATTTCCGCCCATATCAATCTCGGCCTCAACAGCGCCGCCTATGATCTCGCAATGGAAGGCGTCAAGCGCGCGCCGCGCGATGAACGCTTCAAATATCTGGCGGTTCTCGCCATGGCGCGCATGGGCGCGCTCAAGGAAGCGTTGTCGCTTGTCGAAACATTCAAGCTTACGACCGACGCCAAGAACGAAGATGTCGCCAGCATCGGCCCGCGCCTGCGCCGCGATCTCGCCTTCGCCGCCGGCGCAGCGCCCGACCCGAAGACGCTCGCGACAGCAGCCGCAGACTACGAAAAAGTCTTCCGTGCACTGAAGACGACCTATCCCGGCGTCAACGCCGCCGCCATCTGGGCGATGGGCGGGGAAGGCGCACGCGCGAAAACAATCGCCGGCGAAGTGCGCAAGCTTGCGGAAGCGGCGCTTGAAGATATCGACGAGGATGAAGACGCCTATTGGCAGCGCGCGACGCTCGCCGAATGCCGCCTGATTGAAGGAGACCTAGGAGGCGCTGCGGCGTGCTTCGCCGCGGCGGTTTCTGCGGCCGACGCAGCGCCCGGGAAAATCGCGACGACGCGCAAACAGTTGAAGCGCCTGTCGGCGACCCTCCCAATCGACGAGGAATGGATTGACGATGCGGCGCCGCAGGGCGCAGTGCTCTTTTTCTGCGGCCCTCTCGCGACGGCCGATGATGACGGACCCTCTGAGCGGCTGAAGAAAAAATTCAGCGCGTTTCTGGATCAGCAACCTTGCATCGCCGCCATCGGCGCGCTCGCCGCCGGCGCAGACATCATCATCGCCGAGCAATTGATTGAGGCGGGCGTGCCGCTGCATGTCTATTTGCCGCTCGCCCCGACCGAGTTTCTCGAAAAGTCGGTTGCGCCGGCCGGCAAGGATTGGCGCGATCGCTATATCGCCTGCATCGAGGCGGCGAAGACCATCGAATGGTCGCGCCGTCTTGTCCCGTCGCGCGCCGCCTACAGGCTCGGCGCGCAGATCGCGATGGGGCGCGCCATCCGTCAGGCGGACGATCTTGCGACTGAAGCGGTCGGCGTCTTCGCCGTTCAGCGCGGGCGCTCGGCGGCGGATTCAATCAGCCGCGAAAACGCCGATATCTGGCGCGCGCTTGGCCGCCGCTGCGAAATCATGGAGGACGATTGGCCGGCGGCGATCTCTAAAGGCGCCGCCAATGGCGCGCTCGCCCCTTACGCCGCGCTCGTGATCGAGGGCGACCTCGGCCATGGTGACAAGGTCTGCCCTGTCGCCCGATTCTCTACGACGAATGGCGATCTTGCGATCTTCGCCTTTCATTCCGCTTTCGAAGCGGCCGCCGCGGCGAGAGAGTTCGCCGGATCGCCTTCAGGCGGCAAGAGCAGGTTGTGGCTTGATATGGGCGTCGCCGACCCGTCATCGGACAAAGGCGTAAAGGCGTTTGCGCAAAGCCTGGTGACGGCGGCCTGCCGCCCACAAACGCCGCCGGGCGCCATCTATGCGAGCGATAGTTTCGTCGGCGCCGCATCGGCCGCGTCGGACGCGCAGATCGCCTTCAACTATGTCGGCGTTACGGCGACAGCCGAAAAGCTCGATCCCTGTCCCCTCTATCTCGTCGACGTCTGAGGCGCCCAAAAGAAAGACGACACGCCCGGGTTTCCCTTTGCCGACGGCCGATCTAGCATTGCGCCGAAGGGACAAACGGAGAAGCGGCCATGCGCGACCTGACGAAATTCTACATTGACGGCGAATGGGTCGAACCGCACGGCAAGGGCAAGCTCGACGTCGTCAATCCGGCGACGGAAGAAGCCTTCGCGACGATCTCTCTCGGCGACGCCGCGGATGTCGACAAAGCGGTTAAAGCCGCGCGAAATGCATTCGAAAGTTATTCGAATACGACGATCGCAGAGCGCAAGGCGCTCATGCAGCGCATCATTGAGGAATATCTGAAGCGCAATGAAGAGATGGCGCGCGCCATCACCGAAGAAATGGGCGCGCCGAAGGGGCTCGCCCTTCATGCGCAATCGGCCTCCTCCCTCGGACATTTTCAGACGGCGATGGCCGCGCTCGATGAAATCGAATTCGAGCAGGACAAGGGTACGCACTGGCTCGTGCGCGAACCGATAGGCGTTTGCGCGCTGATCACGCCGTGGAACTGGC
>JAGRED010000405.1 GCA_020446725.1 Parvularculaceae bacterium
AAGCGAAATCTGAACTGACCGCATTAACTTGTCGCGATCAAAGACCTCTTTACGACCGGAGCTTTTTACCACAACGAGCTCGCGCAGCTGGACCCGCTCGAATGTCGTAAACCGTCCGCTGCAGGCCGCACACTGGCGCCGCCGGCGGATCGACGAGCCGTCTTCGGCCGAACGCGAGTCCTTAACTTGCGTATCTTCGCAGCCGCAGAAAGGACAACGCATGGGGCGCTCTTTCGTTCCGGTCAGGAAGCGTAGATCGGAAAGCGCGCGGTCAGCGTGCGCACTTTCTGACGAACCTGCCGTTCGCACGCGTCGCTGTCTCCGCCGTCAGCAAGCGTATCGAGCACTTCTCCCATGAGCAAACCGACCTCGCGGAATTCCGCAGCGCCAAAACCGCGCGTTGTGCCGGCCGGCGATCCAACCCGAACGCCCGACGTGACCGTCGGCTTTTCGGGATCAAAGGGAACGCCGTTTTTGTTGCAGGTGATCCCCGCGCGCTCCAGGCTCTGCTCAGCGGCGGCGCCTTTGACGCCCTTAGGCCGCAAGTCGATCAGCGCCAGATGCGTGTCCGTGCCGCCAGAGACGACGGCGTAGCCAGTTTCGACAAGCGTTGACGCGAGCGCCTTCGCATTGACGATGACCTGGCGCGCATAGTCCTTGAATTCAGGTTGCAGCGCTTCGCCGAAGGCGACGGCCTTGGCCGCGATCACATGCATCAGCGGCCCGCCCTGAATTCCCGGGAACAGCGCAGACCTAATTTTCTTGGCGAGTTCCTCGTCATTGGTCAGCACCATGCCGCCGCGCGGGCCGCGCAAGGTCTTGTGCGTGGTCGTCGTCACGACGTCAGCGACGCCGATTGGGCTTGGGTGGACGCCCGCAGCGACAAGACCGGCGAAATGCGCCATATCGACCATCAGCTTGGCGCCGACGCCGTCCGCGATAGCCTTGAATTTCTTGAAATCGATAAAGCGCGAATAGGCGCTGCCGCCGGCGATAATGACTTTCGGTTTGTGCGCTTCCGCCTGGCGGGCGACTTCCTCAAAATCGATAAGGTGATCGTCCGGGCGCACGCCGTAGTGAACCGCCTTGAACCATTTGCCGGACTGATTGGCGCGTCCGCCATGCGTCAAATGTCCGCCTGCGGAAAGATCCATGCCGAGGAAGCAATCGCCCGGTTGCATGAGCGCCATGAACACGCACTGGTTCGCCTGGCTTCCAGAATGCGGTTGCACGATCGCTTCATTGCAGCCGAAGAGTTTCGTGGCTCGTGCAATAGCGAGGTTTTCCGCTTCATCGACGACTTCACAGCCGCCATAGTACCGTTTGCCCGGATAGCCTTCCGCATATTTGTTTGTCAGCACCGAACCCTGCGCTTCAAGAACAGCGCGCGAGACGATGTTTTCGGATGCGATCAGTTCGATCTGATGCTGCTGGCGTTCAAGCTCACGGCCGATAATCGCGTGCAGTTCCGGGTCGCGGCCGCTCAGGGACGATGTGAAAAAACCGTTTTGATTCAAGGCTTCAGCTTGGCGCATTCGGCGGCTCCCGCGATCTGGTCAGGGTGTCGGGCCTCATATAGCGGCGCCCGACGGACCGGGCAATCCGGCGCGGGGCATCGGCTCCGCATCACTCCAGCTGCGCGCCGCGCGCCCTCATGCGCTTCCTGATCCTTCGAGCAGTTTCAAAGAAGCGCCAATAAAACGCAATGATCGCATCCCTTGAATGTAATAGGACAAGCGTCTAGTTGAACTGCTTCCTAGCGGGTTTTGGGCGACTAGGAATTTTCACGACGCGCGCATGATGACATCACGCCGCTGCGTCGATCAGGAAGGAACCATCTCTAATGCCGAATAGCGACAGCATGCTCAATCCGAGCGAAACGCTGCATCTTGCGACTGACATCGTCGCAGCGTTCGTGAGTAACAATTCAGTCAGCGCCGACAAATTGCCCGGCCTTTTGCAGGAAGTGCACGACGCCGTTCGCGCGCTTGCTTCCGGCTCGGTCGCCGGCGCCGGCAACCAGCAACCCGCCGTGCCGGTCAAGAAATCGGTGACGGCGGATTACGTCATCTGCCTTGAAGACGGCAAGAAGCTGAAAATGCTGAAACGCTATCTTCGCACTCAATACGGCATGTCGCCCGAAGACTACCGGCGCAAATGGGGGCTTCCCGCGGATTATCCGATGGTTGCGCCGAATTACGCCAAGCGTCGCTCTGAATTCGCGAAGGAAATCGGCCTCGGCCGGGCCGGCGGAAGCGCCGCGCCGCGTCGCAAGAGCGCAAAAAAGGCGACGAAAAAGCGCCGGAGCGCAAGATAACGCCAAAGCGAATTGGACGCCGTCCGCATTTGATCAGGGCAGGACGGCGGCTTCCTTCGCCGTTGAGACAGCAGGCGTCCTGCGCACGCCGATCGCCTTCCAGGCGTCATTGAGCGCTGCAATGAGCGCATCCATGTCTTCATCGGCGTGCAACGGCGTCGGTGTCAGCCGCAACCGCTCCGTTCCTTTCGGAACGGTCGGGTAATTGATCGGCTGCACATAGATGGAGCGCTGATCGAGCAAATAATCCGATACTGCCTTGCACTGGACCGGATCGCCGACCCAGAGCGGCACGATATGGCTGACGGACGGCATCACCGGCAGGCCTTCCGCCGTGAGGCGCGCTTTCAGCGTCGCTGCGCGTTCCTGATGACGCTCGCGAAGATTGTTTGACGTGCGCAGGATTTTCACGCTGCGGAGCGCGCCGGCGACAAGCACCGGCGACAGGGCCGTCGTGAAGATGAAGCCCGATGCGTATGACCGGATTGCGTCGACGACCGAAGCGCTCGCCGCAATGTAGCCGCCCATGACGCCGACAGCTTTGCCGAGCGTGCCTTCGATGAGATCGATCCGATCTTCAAGCCCGTCACGCTGGGCGACGCCGCCGCCTTCCTCGCCATAGAGACCGACAGCATGCACTTCATCGAGATAAGTGAACGCGCCGTATTTCTCCGCGAGGTCGCAGATTTTTTCGATCGGCGCGATGTCGCCATCCATCGAATAGACGGATTCAAAGGCGATGATTTTCGGCCTGTCCGCAGGGATGTCGCGCAAGAGCGATTCAAGATGGCGGACGTCATTGTGCCGCCAGACGAGCTTTGCCGACCGACCGCCGCGAATGCCTTCAATCATCGAGGCGTGATTGAGTTCATCCGAAAGAATGACGCAATCAGGCAGTATTTTCGAAAGCGTCGCCAGGGTCGCCTCGTTCGCGACATAGCCGGACGTGAAAAGAAGCGCCGCTTCTTTCCGGTGCCAGGCGGCGAGTTCCCGCTCGAGCAACACGTGATAATGCGTCGTCCCGGCGATGTTACGGGTTCCGCCTGCGCCGGCGCCGACCTTGTCCGTCGCGGATTTCATCGCGGCGGTCACGCATTCATGCTGCCCCATGCCGAGATAGTCGTTGGAGCACCAGACGGTGATTTCCTTGGGCGAAGGCCCGCCGTGATAAACCGCGCGGGGAAAACGCCCCCTGATGCGTTCAATATCGGCGAAAACCCGATATCGACCTTCAGCGCGAACCGCTGAGAGGGCGTCCTTGAAAGCTTTCTGGTAATCGAATGTCACTGGGGCCGCCGACTGTATCCCTTTGCATCTATTAAGGGGCGTGCGCGCGGAATAGCTAGTTTATTCGACTGGAAATTGCGGACCTATCGCCGCATTTCCCTTTGATTTTTAAGAATGATTCGCAACAGGCGACATTACAGGCGATAGCGCACCTGGTCAGCCCAGAAGCGCTCAAGGCGCTGCAGCGACTTGTTCGTCTGCTCCATCAGGGCGACATCGACCCCGCCGACCTGTTCGACCGAACCGAGCTGGCGCTCAAAGAGTTCGGCGAGACGCTCGCGGACGTTAAGGCCCGCCTGGGTCAGCGACACCCGCTTCGAGCGGCGGTCGACGTCCGAACGCTGGTCGCGGATATACCCCTTATCGACGAGCTGTTTCAGATTATAGGAGACGTTTGAGCCGAGATAGTGGCCGCGTGAGCGAAGCTCGCCCGGCGTCAGCTCGGCATCGCCGATATTGTAAAGAAGCAGGGCCTGCACCGAGTTGATATCGGTCTGGCCAAGGCGCTCCAGCTCATCCTTGATCACGTCGAGCAACTGGCGATGAAGGCGTTCCACAAGATGGAGAAGCTGCAAATAGGCGCCGCGAAGCGCTTCCGGATCGGCGTGGGTCTTGCCGCCCTGCCCGATCGTCTCTCCCACCATCGCTCGCTCAACCGCCGCCATTTCACGCCTCACTCAACCCATAACCTGTACGCACGCTAAGCGAATTCCCTAAAAGGCCGGTTAAATGCCGAAGATCAATTTGCAATCAAATTGCAATGACCGCCGCGAGCAGGCATGAATCCGGGGAAATTCCCTAGACGGCGATTATGACGAGAAACCTTTCCCAATCCTTTCCCGCAACGCGCCTGCGCCGACCCCGCGCCAGCGCCTGGTCGCGCGCCCTCGTCTCGGAGACGGCGCTCAGCCCCGACAAATTCATCTGGGCGATGGTGATCCGGGAGGGCGAGAACATCGCAGAGCCCATCCCATCGCTCCCCGGCGTTTCCCGCCTGTCGGTCGACCGCGCGGTCGAGGCGGCGCGCGAAGCGAAGGCGCTTGGCATCCCAGCGCTCGCCCTCTTTCCCTACACCTCCGCGAAAGACAGAAGCGCCGGCGCGACGCTGGCCTTCGATCCCGACAATCTGATGTGCCGCGCCGCACAGGCGATCAAGGACGCCGTCCCGGAGGTCGGACTGATGGCCGACGTCGCGCTCGACCCCTATACCGATCATGGCCATGACGGATCTCTCGAAAACGGCGAGATCGTCAACGACAGAACGGTCGAAGCGGTCGTCCGCCAATCGATTGTCGAGGCGCGCGCCGGATTCGACATCATCGCCCCGTCGGACATGATGGACGGGCGCATCGGCGCGATCCGCAACGGTCTTGACACGGAAGGATTTCAGAACGTCCAGATCATGTCCTATGCGGCGAAATACGCCTCCTGCTTTTACGGCCCCTATCGCGACGCGATCGGCTCAACTGGCGTTCTCAAAGGCGACAAGCGCACCTATCAGATGGACCCGGCGAATACGGACGAAGCGCTGCGCGAGGTCGCGATGGATATCGCAGAAGGCGCCGACAGCGTGATGGTGAAGCCGGCCGGCGCCTATCTCGACATCATTCATCGCGTGAAGGAGACCTTCGCGATGCCGACCTTCGCATTTCAGGTTTCAGGCGAATACGCGATGATCATGGCCGCGGCGCAGAATGGCTGGATCGACGAGACCCGCGCGATTCTTGAAAGCCTGACCGCCATCCGCCGCGCCGGCGCCGACGGCGTCATCACCTATTTCGCCCCGAAGGCGGCGAGGCTCCTCGGCGCTTGAGTCGCATCTATCCGCGAATGACGCGCCATTTTTTCGGATCGAACGCATCGAACCTGAAGGGCTTCAGCCGATCATCAGCGGCGATCAGCGTCCGTCGGATGAAAATGACGTCGCATTGGTAAAAGACATCGTCGTAATAGGTGACGTCGACGACATCCCAGAGCGCAAATCCAGCCTCCTCAATTCTTGCGACGAGCCGCACGAAATCTCGCGCAACGACTTCGCAGATGATGCAGCTTACCGCATCAATGGCGCCCCGTGCGCCGTCGAGAACCTTTATTGACGCCGCGGTGCTGTCTACATCGATCTTGAGAAGATAAGGCGCAGGAAACGCGATCTCGGGCAGCAGCGTATCGAGCCGTCGCAGGACGACTTCCTCTCCTGACTGGCTGAGATGGGCATGCGTGACGTTTCCGCCTTCAATCGAAGCCAGCTGAAGGCGGCCGGCGCCGTCCTCGTCCGACGCCGCGCATGTAACTGCCTTGTGGCGAATGTCGCGATAATTGCGCGCTATGTCGGCGTGAAAGGCGCTGACCGGCTCGATCAGGAGATGCGGCTTGTCGGGAAAGCACTCAACGAGCGACGCTGTCTGGCGCTGAACGCCGACATCAATGACGCTGGCGATTTCAACGCCCCGGTTCCGGAGCGCCTTCAGGCTTGCCGTCTGGCTGAGGCGGGTTTTGCTGGCGCCCGGAAAAAACACGCGCGGACTACTTTCATGCGGCGAGCGATGCTTAACCGGTTCGGATCATGCGCCGCAAGGCGCGCTCATATGATCAATCTGAAGACCAACCAGATCGCGCCGACAATCACGAGCGTCAGGACCGAGTTCAAGAGTTTCTTTTTCCGCCCGGACTTTTTCTCGACTGCCATCGGCGCGACTTTATTGTCGTTTCCTGGCGCCTTGAACGAAGTCAGGTGCGCTTCGAGCCGCGCCTGGTATTTGACGATTTCTGCGTCTCGGTAGGACGTCGAAACCTTGCGCGCGCAATGGGGGCACGCCGCATCCACGAAGCTCATCGTTCGGGAACAATGGCGACAGCGGTAATCCAGGCTAGGCGATTTCAACGGAACGCCCATTTCCAGCCTCTTGTTCAAGACAGCGCGCCGAACAGGCAACCCCATTGAGCGCCGGCGATCAAATTAATTGGCTGCATGGTTGGCCGGACGAAACAAAACCCCCGAGCGCCGGCGCACCCCATCCAGACCCAACCCCAATCTGGCGGAAGTATAACCCGGCGCGCCCCGGACGCAATTCCGGCGCGGCGACCCTCGGAAGGCCCGCGTCGCTTAGTCGTGCGGCGAATTCAGTCGCGTGACGCATGCCCTCATCCGTCCCCGCCCTTCCCCCCCGCCGCGCCCCGCGCTAGATCGTTCCCCGATTTTAGGGAGAAAACCCATGCGTGCGCTCGTCAAAGCCAAACGTGAGGAAGGGATCTGGATGGCCGACGTCGTGCGGCCGGAAATCGGGCCCAATGACGTCCTCATCAAGGTGAGAACGACCGCGATCTGCGGCACCGACGTTCACATCTATAACTGGGATGAGTGGGCGCAGAAGACGATCCCCGTGCCGATGACGGTCGGGCACGAATTCGCTGGCGAGATCGTCGAGATCGGCTCGGAAGTTCACCCTGAACATTCAAAAATGAAAATCGGCGACCGCGTCTCTGTCGAGGGCCATGTTACCTGCGGCTATTGCCGCAACTGCCGCGCCGGCCAGCGGCATCTCTGCCGCAACACGCTCGGCATCGGCGTCAATCGCGCTGGCGCTTTCGCGGAGTATATCGCTGCGCCGGCCTTTAACGTCTATCGCCTGCCCGACGACATCGCCGATGAGATGGGCGCGATCTTCGATCCTTTCGGCAACGCCGTTCACACCGCGCTCGCCTATGACCTTGTCGGCGAAGATGTGCTGATAACCGGCGCCGGGCCGATCGGCATTATGGCGGCGGCCGTCGCACGTTTCGTCGGCGCGCGCCATGTCGTCATCACCGACGTCAACGACTATCGCCTCGATCTCGCTCGCAAGATGGGAGCGAGCCGCGCGGTCAACATTTCAAAAGACAACCTGAAAGACGTAATGGCCGATCTCGGCATGACGGAAGGTTTCGATGTCGGGCTCGAAATGTCAGGCGTTCCCGCCGCCTTCGCCTCCATGCTCGACACCATGAACCACGGGGGCAAGATCGCGATGCTCGGCATCATGCCGAACGGCGCCGGCATCGATTGGGACAAGGTGATTTTCAAGGGCCTTGAGATCAAGGGCATCTACGGACGGCGCATGTTCGAGACATGGTACAAGATGGGCGCGCTTCTTCAGGCGGGCTTGAACCTGAAACCGATCCTCACACACCGAATGCCGGCGGCCGATTTCCAGAAGGGCTTCGACATCATGCGCTCAGGCCAATCCGGCAAGGTCGTGCTCGACTGGTGATTATTCGGCGGCCTCGGTGCGCGCCGCATCACCCAAAAACCCGCCGGACTGGCGCGCCCATAGATCGGCGTAAAGACCGCCGCGCGCAATAAGCGCCTTGTGCGTTCCCTCCTCGACAATGCGTCCCTTGTCGACGACGACGAGGCGGTCGAGCTGCGCGATCGTCGACAGGCGGTGGGCGATGGCGATCACCGTCTTGCCTTCCATCAGGCGGAAAAGGTTTTCCTGGATGGCCGCCTCGATCTCCGAATCGAGCGCCGATGTCGCCTCGTCGAGAACGAGGATTGGCGCGTCTTTCAGAAAAACGCGCGCGATCGCGATCCGTTGCCGCTGACCGCCGGAAAGTTTGACGCCGCGCTCGCCGACATGCGCGTCAAGGCCGCGGCGTCCTTCATTGTCCTCAAGCGTCGCGATGAACGAGAGCGCATTGGCGCGCCGCACGGCTTCCGCAATCGCATCTTCGCTCGCCTCGGGCCTGCCATAGGCGATGTTCTCGCGGATCGAGCGGTGTAGGAGCGAAGTGTCCTGGGTGACGACGCCTATCTGCGCACGCAGCGATTCCTGCGTGACGGCGCGAATATCCGCGCCGTCGATGAGAACACGCCCCTTCTCGACATCGTAAAAGCGCAAGAGAAGGTTCATCAGCGTCGTCTTGCCGGCGCCCGACCGTCCGACGAGACCGACCTTTTCACCCGGCGCGATTGCGAGCGTGAAATCATCGATCACGCCGCCTTCCTTTCCGTAATGAAAGGCGACGTTCTCAAACCGGATCTCGCCATGCGGCCGCTCAAGGCGCGTTGC
>JAGRED010000406.1 GCA_020446725.1 Parvularculaceae bacterium
ACGAACGTAGCGCCGAGGCTTTCAACCTGTTCTTTCGCCGCCCAGCGCACGTCTGTCGCCGAAACCACGGCGCCAAGACGACGCGCCGTCGCAATCGCCTGCAGGCCGGCGACCCCTGCGCCCATGATGAAAATCTTCGCCGGCGCAATCGTTCCTGCGGCGGTCATCATCATCGGGATTGCGCGCCCGTAATAGGCGGCCGCATCGATCACGGCCTTGTATCCGGCAAGGTTCGATTGCGATGACAGAACGTCCATTGACTGGGCGCGCGTAATCCGCGGCATCAGATCCATCGCGAAAAGATCGACGCCCGCCGCCGCCGCCGCGGTCAGCGTATCGCCATTCGCATGCGGCGAGACAATCGCTGCGACGCGCTGCCCGCGGGCGAGCCGCCCGAACTCGTCAGCGCTCGGCGCGCGAACCGCCAGAACGAGATGAGCGCCGGATACGGTCTCGGAAAAAGTCCCGCCAATTGTCGCGCCCGCTTGCGCAAAAACATCGTCGGCGAAATTGGCGCTGTCGCCTGCGCCGCGTTCAACGGCGACATCGACGCCCATGGCGACGAATTTCTTCACCGTTTCCGGCGAAGCGGCGACACGGGTTTCTCCGGCCTTTGTTTCTTTAAGGACGGCGATCTTCATGAATCCTCCTGTAACGCGCACACGCGGCGTAACCGCAAACCGTACAGCGCTGCGAATTGTCTACGCCGCAGCCGAAAGGCGACGCGATCAGGACGATCGCGCTAATGCGAGAAGAAGGTTTTGGCGACCCACCAAGCGAGCACGTAGACCACAATGAAGGAAAGGCACGCGACGCCCAGCCCATTGGCCATAACGAGCTGCGTGAAGAACATCGCAAGCCCCATGCAGAACGGCACGCCGATCTCGGCCGACGCCTTCATGATACCCTGATAGATTTTGCGGTGCTCTTCGGCGTCCGCCGTCCTTTGGGCGGTCTCATCAGCCGTCGCCATGATCTCAGTCTCCACAATCAAATTCAGGGCTTTTTCTGGCCGAATTCATGGGGATGGGCAAGGGGCGGCGCGTCGGGGCGTCAGTTCCCCACCCTCACCGGCCAGCAGGTCAGCAGCGTTCGGAGCGCCGTTACGAAAGCGAGCGGCTGTTCCATCATCAAATGATGGTGGACGTCCGGCATGACGACGAACGGCGCGCGGCCCTTTGTCTGGACGCGTAGATGATCAAAGCCGTCCCCGGCCGCGAAGGCGGATTTCTCGCCGTAGAAGAAAGCAAGCGGGCAGCGCGCCGCGAGGAACAGATCGCGGTCGTAATGGATCTCGAAATTCCGGCCGTGGGAAGGATCGAATTTCCACGTCCAGCCTGCCCCGCCCTCAGGTCGCGGCGCCTTTTGAAGCCCTTCTCTCGCGATGTAATCGACGAGATAGGATTCCGAGGACGGCTGGTTGGGCAGAAAGCGGAACCGGGCGATCGGCTCTTCAATGCTCGCATAGACCTTGTTTGCGCGAACCGGGCTGTCGGGGTCCTGCTTTTTGAGGACGGTGTAGCCCTCGTCCGGGTCCGGCTTTCCGATCGGGCTGTCGATGACGACTGCACCCAGCAATTGCTCGCCCTGGCGCTCGACGGCGGCCAGCGTCACCCACCCGCCGAAAGAATGACCGACGATGATCGGGCGTCCGCCCTCCCCGCCGCCGGAAGCGCCGATGACCGCGAAGAGATCGTCGATCGAGAGATTGATCGAATAGGATGGGCGCCAGTCGCTGTCGCCCATGCCGGCCATGTCATAGGCGACGACGCGGTAATTGTCGGAAAAGAACGGCGCAAACGGCCTCCACCAATTGCGGTGCGCGCGTCCGCCATGGATGAAAACAAGCCCGCGTCGCCCGCGTTCGCCCCATGCGGAATAGCGGATATCACTTCCGTTGACGCTGACGGCGCCTTCTTCAGACGGCGCGGCGAGCGACTTCTCGAACCAGTCGGGCGCTGGCGGCTTCACGCCCTTTAAATGAGCGATGGGGCGGATGTGATCGTCCATGGCGGCTTTTACGATCTTTCTTGGGAGGCTTGGTCAGCCCACCGCTCATAGCGCAGGCTTGCCCATGGCGAAACACTGAAGCCCGATCACCGTGAGGGTAAACGGGTTATTAAGCCCGATCGCGATGGTGACCCGTAATGATACGTTTTAACGCGATATTTAGCCCGGCCCTTTAGTCAATGCTGATAACGCCAACGCGCCAAGGGAAAATCCGGGGATGACCGCAAAGACCATTCTTATCGTAGATGACGATCCGACGCAGCGCCGCCTCATGCGCGCAGTTTGTGAAAAGGCCGGCTATCCGGTCGTGCAAGCCGAGTCGGGCGAAGCGGCGATCGCCATTCTTCAGGGCGATCAGGGCCAGGACGTCAGCCTGATGATGCTCGATCTGCGCATGCCGGGCCTTGGCGGGATGGAAGCGTTGAAGCGCGCGAAATCCATGCGCGAAGATTTGCCCGTCATCGTTCTGACCGCGCAAGGCGGCATCGATACGGTCGTTGAAGCGATGCAGAACGGCGCGACCGATTTCTTCGTCAAACCGGCGAGCCCTGAACGGGTCATCGTATCGATCAACAACGCGCTCAATCTCACCACGCTCAAGGGCGAAGTCTCGCGCCTCAAACGCAAGCGCGAAGGCGCGATGGGCTTTAAAGACCTTATCGGCCACAGCGCCGCGCTCAAAAATGTCATGCGCGTCGGCGAGCGCGCCGCCGCGTCGAATATCCCGATCCTCATCACGGGCGAATCCGGCGTCGGCAAGGAAATGATCGCGCGCGCGATTCAAGGTTCTTCCGAACGCGCCGGCCGGTCATTCATTACGGTCAATTGCGGCGCGATCCCGGAAAATCTCGTTGAAAGCATTCTCTTCGGTCACGAAAAAGGGTCCTTCACCGGCGCCCACCAGAAACATATCGGCAAATTCCAGGAAGCCGACGGCGGAACGATCTTTCTCGATGAAGTAGGCGAATTGCCCGCCGACATGCAGGTGAAGCTGCTGCGCGTTCTGCAGGAAGGGGAAGTTGATCCGATCGGGTCCAAGCGCCCCGTCAAGGTCGATGTGCGCGTCATCTCCGCGACGAACCGCGATCTCACCGAAGAAGTGAAAGCCGGACGTTTCCGCGAAGACCTCTATTATCGCCTCAACGTCTTCCCCGTTCACATCCCGCCGCTTCGCGAGCGCGTCGAGGATGTTCCGGCGCTCGTTGATCATTTCATCCAGCGCTACAATGCGGAAGAACGCCGCGATGTGCGCGGGGTCCAGCACGAAGTGCTGGAAGTGCTGATGCGCCAGCCCTGGCCGGGCAATGTCCGCCAGCTCGAAAATACGATTTTCAGGGCCGTCGTCCTAGCCGAGGCGCCCTATCTTTCGGCGCGGGACTTCCCGCTTCTATCGTCGGAATTCGAGGCCGCCGGCGTCGACATGGGACCGCCCATGCTCGAGGAAGCGCTCTCCGGCGATGATGGACGCGATGCGGACCATGCCGCGCCGGCCAGCGTCCCGCGGCCGCTTTCCGGGAATTCAGCGAGCGCGTTTGAAAATGTCGACGTCTTCGATCGCGACGGTCATTTGCGGACCCTCGATGCGATCGAACGCGACCTCATCCGGCTTGCGATCGACACTTATGACGGCCGCATGTCGGAAGTCGCGCGTCGCCTCGGCATGGGTCGGTCGACCCTCTACCGCAAGCTGCGCGATCATGGGCTTGAGGTGAAGCGCGCGAGCTAGACTCCGCCGAGCGCAGAAAGATAAAGGTCGAGCAGCGCGTCTTCCTCTTCGCGCTTGGCCTTATCCATCTTGCGAAGACGGATGATCTTGCGAAGCGTTTTCGTGTCGTAGCCCTCGCCCTTGGCTTCCGCGAAGACTTCCTTGATGTCGCCGGCGATCGTCGATTTTTCCTCCTCGAGGCGCTCGACGCGCTCAAGGAACGAACGCAGGCGTTCGGCCGCCACTGTCGTTGCGCCCGGGGCCGCTTCAGCCGCCGTCATATTCGCCGTTCCGTCCGCCATCACGCGCCTCCACTCTTGGCGCGTGAGGTAAGCCTGCGTTGCGCGGCCGATCCAAGTTCAATTCATCCACATGGGGAAAGATGCACTCTCGCCAGCGAGTTTCCACAGGCTTTCCACATCAATAGCGGAAAATCCTGCGCCTTGCGGTCTCTAGATTTCCTGGCCGCTCAGATCGTCGAGAAGTTTTTTGGCGCGCTCACGCGCATGACGCTCATGCGGGTTCCATTCAAGCGCCTTCTGGAACATCTGATACGCCCCGCGCTTGTCGCCGCCTGCAAGCATGATTTCCGCAAGCGCGATCGCCGCCTCGAATTGCCGTGGCTCAAGATCCAGCGCGCGGGTGAAATCGGCGATCGATCCGGGCTGGTTCTCATTCCGAAGCCGCACGGCGCCGCGCAACGCAAAGGCCTGCGCAAAGCTAGGGCTGAGGCCGATTGCATGGTCGAGCAAGGCCGCAGCGAGATCGAGGTTCCCCGCCTCCGCCGCGGCTTCGGCGCGGGCGTAAAGGACGTCAACGGTGTCGCTCTGGCTGTCGCGCCAGATCTCTTCGATTCGCTCGATGGAGGCGTCCGCCCCGAGGCCGTTCCCGGCGCGCAGCTCCTCGAACAGCCCGTCAAGGCGCGGGTCGGTCTGATCGGCAAGCGCGGAAACCGGCGCAGCCAACACGGCGAAAATGGCTAAAAACCCAATACGCATCGGCATGATCATAGGCCGGTGCGAAAATTGAGCCAATAAAATCTTGAAGATAGCGTGACGACGGCGGCGATGCCGCCAGCGGCCCGTCCTCAGCCCTGACGCGCCTTGAAGCGCTTCTGGGTCTTATTGATGACGTAGACCTTGCCCTTGCGACGAACGACGCGGCAATCCTTGTGGCGCGATTTCAGCGACTTAAGCGAGCTTCTGACTTTCATGACGTGCGTCCAAGGCTTGAATTGGGAGCGCGGGGGATAGGCCGGCCGGACGTTCGTGTCAACCAGCCCCGGAAATTGCGGTCTTACTAAAGGCGCATTTTATGCCCAGCACAGGCGCCAAAAAGCGCACTGGGACGTTAAACGCCTGTAATTATACGTTTTTTGAGTATTTACCATGTACGACAGCCCTTATTGGGGCTCGCGTCAATTGGAGTTGGCTGGTTCATGCGTACGGTTTCTGCGGGCGTCATCGCCATTTTCGCTGCGGCTTTTCTGTTCGGTTGTTCAGGCAGCTCATCAGGCGGATCGCCGTCTCCGTCACCTTCTCCCTCACCGACCCCGACGCCGACGCCGACAGCTCCGAGCAATCTGACGGGGACGACCCCATCAAGCACGTCAGTGACATTGACCTGGACGGGCGGTTCCCAGTTCACCGGCTATCGAATTTACCGCAACGACGTGCAGATCGGCACGACGACTTCGACGACCTTCACGGATACCGGGCTGAGCGCCGTCACGGCTTATCGCTATTTCGTGCGCGGCGAGACGGCGTCCGGCCTTTCCAGCCCAAGCGGGACGATCACCCTGACGACGCCGAACATGCTCGCGCTGTCGCTTTCCAAATTGCTTGACCCCGCCTCGCGCAGCAACATGCTCGTGCGCGACATCGAATTCGATTCCGCCGGAAATATTTTCGTCACCGGCGGCGCGCTCTCGGCGAGTTTCCCGACGACCGCCGGCGCCTATGACCGCACATTCGGTTCAGGCGGCTCTAGCGCCGGTTCATTTGGTCCATCCGACGCTTTCGTGATGAAGTTCAACCGGTCCGGTCAGCTTCTCTGGTCGACGCTCATCGGCGGCCCTAATCACGACCGCGCTTACGGCCTCGAAATCGCGCCGGACGGCGGCATCGTCATCGCGGGCCGCGCCGGCGAGGGCTTTCCGACGACGGCGGGCGTGATCCAGCCCACCTTCGCCGGCGACACAAATCCGAACGCCGCCTATGGCAAGCAGGATGGCTTCATCGCCAAGATTTCAGCCGACGGATCAACGCTCCTCTGGTCGACCTATTTCGGCGAAAACAATTACGGGTTCCTGCGCGACGTCGCGGTTGATTCCAACAACAAGGTCTATGTCGCCGGACCTTTTTTCGCAGGTCTGGCGCATATCACGCCATCGGCGCTGCAGTCTGCGCCGAACGGACAACATGACCTCGTTTACGCCCGCCTCAACGCGACGGCGACGACGGTCGAATACGGAACTTATCTCGGCGGAAACGAACCGGCGAACGAAGTCGCCGCGGCGCCGTCGATCATCGTCACGCCGAACCGGGACGTCTATCTGACCATCGTCGAAGGCGGCAACGGCGCACCGACAACGTCGACCGCCTATCAGAAGAACAACGCCGGCGGAAAAGACTTCCTGATCGCCCGCTTCAATGCGAGCGACCAACTCGTCTACGCGACCTATCTCGGCGGATCGAGCGGCGAAGACCTTGAAACGCACAACATCGCGGTTGACGGTTCGGGGCGCCTCGCCATCGCCGGCACCAGTTCGTCCTCAAACTATCCGACGAAAACTGACGCCTATCAGCCCGCCTTCGGCGGCGGATCGGCGGACGGCGTCGTTTCAATATTGTCCGCTGACGGATCCACGCTCGTCGCATCGACGTTTCTCGGCGGAACCGGCCGCGAGGAAGTTCAGGGCATCGAGTTTGCGCCGGACGGTCTTCTCTACGTATCGGGCGGCTCCACCTCATCCTCGCTGAAAACGACGTCGAACGCTTTTCAGAAAAGCGCCGCCGGCGGCGCGGATGCGATCCTTGCGGCGTTTCTGCCAAGCCTTAAGGGCGCTCCCTATCTTTCCTATTTCGGCGGATCGAACGACGAACAATCAAACGCGCTCGCGATCGCGTCGGACGGCGCTGTCGCCTTCTGCGGCGAGACCGCTTCGTCAAACTTCCCGGTGACGGGCGGCGGTTCTACAGCGCCGAGCAGCGGCGAAACCGGCTGGTGGACGCTGCTGCAGCCTTGAGCCGGCGGCGTCAGCCGACCTTGCGGCGCTGCGCGCCGCTGTCCGGAAGGAGCCTGTCGGCGGCAAACGGGTAAAGGCCCGTTTCGCCGAGCATCCACGCGGTCAATGCGCCGCGGAATATGCCGTCATAGGCGCTGTCAAGAATGTTCAGGCCGCCGGCATAAGCGCCCATCGCCGGCATGATGAGCCGTTCGCCATCCGTCGCAAAACAACGCCGCCTAATGAGACGCGTTTCAGCGCGCACGCGCGCGACTGGATGGAAGTGGCCCGATATTTCTCCGCGTTCGTGGTAGGCGGCGGCCTCATGGCGAAAGAACAGCCGACCCACTAGCATCGCGCCTTCAACATCGCCCCCGAACCGCGCGGGCGGCGCGGGGTCGTGATTGCCGAGAATCCAGAGCCAGCGCACGGACGCGACCATTGCTTCGAGAAGCCGCGCGTCCTGCTCCTCCATGCGCGCTTCCGAACCGCCGTCATGAAAAGCGTCACCCAGCGAAATCACCGTCTTCGGTTTTAGCTCGCGGATCATCGCCGCGACGCGCGTCAGCGTCGCGCGCGTGTCATAGGGCGGCAGGAAAACGCCCTTCATCGCGAAATGCGAGCCTTTTTCAAAATGAAGATCGGAGACGATCAGCGTCTCGCGCGCCGGCCAGTACAGCGCGCCGTTCGCCAGCGCGACAAGCCGTTCAAGATTGACGAAGATTTCCGTTTGCGGCGTCACCGTCGCATCGCCTCCGCAATGAGCGCGTCGGACGCTTCTTTCAGCATCGCCTCCTGCGCCTCGCCGACAATCGTCTCCTTGTTTATTTCGAGCATCACCGGAACCGCAAGCGGGGAAACACGGGTCAGCCGCGCATGGCGAAGCCGTCCCCGGACGCGCGTCAGCAGCGCTTGCAGGCGCGAAAGGTCGAGATAGCCGCGCGCCGCATCGGCCCAGGCCGCTTTCATCAGCAGATGGTCCGGCTCATGTTCTTTCAAAACGTCGTAGATAAGGTCGGAAGAAAACGCGACCTGCCGGCCCGTCTTCTGCTGGCCGGGGTGCCGGCGGTCGATGAGGCCCGCGATGACAGCGCAATCGCGAAAGGTGCGTTTCATCAGCACGGATTCTGAAAGCCAGCTTTCAAGATCGTCGCCTAGCATGTCCTCATCGAAGAGCGCGTCCATGTCGAGCGCGCTCATGTCCCGCCTGCCCCAGATCGACAAGGAATATTCCGTCGGCACGAAGCCGAGGGGCTGCGCGCCTGCACGTTCAAGCCTTCGCGTCAGCAACGTGCCGAGCGTCTGGTGCGCGAGGCGGCCGTCGAACGGGTAACAGATGAGGAAATGCCTGTTGTTATGCGGGAATGTCTCGATCAGCATTTCATCGATATCGGGGATCAGCGATACGTCACGCTGGATTTCGAGCCATTCGCGCAATTGCTCAGGCAGATGCGGCCAGTTCGCTTCGTCATGGATCATCCGGCGAACGCGCCCGGCGAGATAGGTCGTCAGCGGAAATTTGCCGCCGTTCCACGACGGAATTCTCGGTTCTTCGTCGGGCGCGCGCGTAACGAATGCGTCCATGCCTTCCGCGCCCTCAAAGCGCAGAACCTCGCCGGCGAAGATGAACGTGTCGCCCGGCGCAAGCCCCTCGACGAACCATTCCTCCATCGTCCCGAGCTTTCGCCCCATTGTGCGCCGGCCGGACTTGCCGATCAGACGGATATTGTAGGACGGCGCATCGACGATCGTTCCCGCATTCATCCGGTGCTGCTGGGCGACATGCGCATTGCGGATGCGAAAAAGCCCGTCCGGCGTTTTCACGATGCGGCGGAAGCGTTCGTAGGATTTGAGGGCGTAACCGCCAGTAGCGGCGAAATCGACCGCCTGGTCGAACGCCGCGCGCGACAGCGTGCGATACGGCGCGGCCGCGATTGTTTCCGCATAGAGATCGTCCGGCGCGAAGGGCGCCGAACAGGCCACGCCGAGAATATGCTGCGCAAGAACATCGAGAGCGCCGTCACGGTTTTCCTCGCCGTCAAGCGCGCCCTCGTCGATCGCCTCTTTCGCCGCGATGCATTCGAGCACCTCGAAGCGGTTGCCCGGTATGAGCAAGGCCGAGGACGGCTCGTCCATCCGGTGATTGGCGCGCCCGATGCGCTGCGTCAGTCGGCTCGCGCCTTTCGGCGCGCCGATCTGGATGACGAGGTCGACATCGCCCCAGTCGATGCCGAGATCGAGGGTCGATGTGCAGACGACCGCGCGGAGGACGCCGCGCGTCATCGCCGCCTCAACCTTGCGGCGTTGCTCAACGTCTAGCGACCCGTGGTGTAGGGCGATCGGCAGGTTATCGTCATTCATCGACCACAGCGCCTGAAAGGTCATCTCAGCCTGGCTGCGCGTGTTGACGAAAACGAGCGTCATCTTCGACGCGCAGATCGCGCCGTAAACATCGCGCCAGGCGTGGCGTGCAGAATGACCGGACCAGGGGATGCGCCGTTCGACGTCAAGGACGTGAACTTTCGGCTGCGCGCCGCCGGCCGCGCGAATGAGATCGGCGCGCGTTTCGGGGCCGGTGAGATAATCGAGCAGCGGCGCAGGGTCTGGGATCGTCGCCGACAGGCCGATTGTCCTGACGGACGGCGCCAGCGTGCGCAGCCGAGACAGGTCCAGCGCCAGAAGATGGCCGCGCTTTGTCGCGTGAAACGAATGAAGCTCATCGACGATGATCGCGTTCAGCCCCGAAAAGAACTTGCCCGCATCGGAATGCGACAACAGGAGCGAAACCTGTTCCGGCGTCGTCAGCAACATGTCGGGCAGCGCATATTTCTGGCGCTGGCGCCGATGCGCCGGCGTGTCGCCGGTGCGCGCTTCAATCCTGATCGACAGTTTCATGTCGGCGACGGGACGCTCGACATTGCGGGCGATATCGACCGCAAGCGCTTTCAGCGGCGAAACATAAAGCGTGTGAAGCGCGCCGCTCGATCCCTTTTCATGAAGGTCGACAAGGCTCGGCAGAAATCCAGCAAGCGTCTTGCCGCCGCCGGTCGGTGCGATGAGAAGATGCGAGCGCCCGGCGCGCGACGCGCGCAAGCAATCGAGTTGGTGCGGCCGCGGCGCCCAGCCGCGTGCGGCGAACCAGTCCTCAAACGCCTGCGGCAATAGTCGAATGTCGTCGGTCATTCAGGCGACGAAAGCGCAACATCGATCGGGCGCGCAAGCCCCCTCGTGGAGTGCGCGGGCGGAAACGCGGCGGCCCGGCAGGCTGACCCTTGCTTTGTCCGGCGGGCCGGCGCAGCCTTGCTTGCGCCGCAAGGGGGCGGCGCTTCCAGAGGGGTATTCATGCGCATCGCCTTTTTCGCCGCCGCCTGCGCGGCCTTGTCTCTGACCGCGCCCGCGTCCGCTCAGAATTATCAGTTCAACTCGGTCACCTCGGTTGCGCGCGATGTCTATTCGACCTGCGTTGAGGTGAGCCGGAAAAACGGTTCGCTCGATGCGGCGGAGGCCTGCGCCTGCGTCACAGGCTTCATGGCCGGCGCGATGTCCGATCGCGACTATGAAGTCGCTAGCGTCCTTTTGAGGGTTGGCGACATGACGGAGTCGGGCGCATCCCAATCCGAGATTCAAGCCGAGATCATCGCATTCTTCGAGCGCGGCTTCACGGAGGCTGACGTCAACCGCGTCGCCGCGACGATTCAAGCAATCGGCTCACGGGGCGACGCCGTCTGCGCGCAATTCGAACATCGCGGCGACGTCTAGAAAGCGGTCAGGCGGCGACCGGCACGCCCTTGCCTTCGAGGAAGGGTTTCAGCTCGCCCGTCTCGAACATTTCGCGGACGATGTCGCATCCGCCGACAAACTCGCCCTTGACGTAAAGCTGGGGGATTGTCGGCCAGTCCGAAAAATCCTTGACGCCCTGGCGCAGGTCCGGATCGGCGAGAACATTTTCCGAGCCGAATTCGACGCCGAGATAATCGAGAATCTGAACCACCGCCGCGGAGAAACCGCATTGCGGAAATTGCGGCGTGCCCTTCATGAAGAGCATCACCGGGTTCGCATCGATTTTAGCCTTGATGGCGTCGTGGACGGCCTTGTCGCTCATACGACCCTCTCCGGGGAAAACACTCTGTTTTGCTGGGGATTAGCTAGGAGCCGCCGCGCCTTCGGTCAAGGCTAGCCGTTGAATGCTCGCGAGAACGTCAGGTGCAAGCGGCTTTCGAGCGGCGCTTAAACAATGGTCGAGATGGCGGCGCTTGGTCGTTGTCGTCGGCACGACATCGAGATCGCGATTGGCGAGGGCGAAAGCGAGGGCGGTTCCGGCAGGGTCTTCCCGGCGGAGCGCGGCGCGCGCCGCGGCGACCGCCTCCGCGCGATAAGGGCGCCGCGCAACCGACCGCGCTGTCCGCCACAGATCGGAAATTGAAAGGGGCACCGCAAACCGACGATCGAGCGCCCCAACCGCCAGCGGGCCGATCGCCGTCGT
The DNA here is from genome assembly GCA_020446725.1 of Parvularculaceae bacterium. GTDB lineage: Bacteria > Pseudomonadota > Alphaproteobacteria > Caulobacterales > Parvularculaceae > Amphiplicatus. The sequence continues at coordinate 11,425 of JAGRED010000406.1, forward strand.
CATCAGCCCTTGCGCCTTCGCTTCCGACAGGACGCGCGCATGGCGCCGGTCGATGACGCTGTAAAACGTCATGACGGCGTCGAGGCGCGTCTTGACCGCATGGTCAATCGCCGCCCCCTCGCCGCAAACGCCGGCGCGCCGGATCAGGCCCTCGCGCTTCAGCGCATCGAGAACCGGCCGCGCGCGATCGATCTGATCGGCCGTCGGCCCGTGCAGATAAAGAAGGTCGAGACAGGACCGGTTCAGCACGGCGAGGCTTGTCTCGACATCGCGGCGGATCGCGACCTCGCTGAAATCCTTCGCCCATCCCCGCCCGTCGCGGCGCGTACCCGTCTTTGTACTGACGAATACGCCTTGCGCGCCGGCATCGCGAAGCGCGCGCCCGAGACGCGACTCGGCATCGCCGTAAAACGGCGCCGTATCGAAATACGCAACGCCGCCGTCAAGCGCCGCCCCGATCAGCGACTGCGTCTTTTTCTCGCTGAACCATTTCCGGCCGAGCGGCCCTGAAACGCCGAAGCCGAGTCGCGCTTTTCCATCCGTCATGACCGGTTCTCTTCAGCGATTCTCCGGAACCGGATCGATCAGTCGACGCAGATCGCGTGCGTCACCTTGCCGTCCTCGATTTCAGCGTAACAGCCGAACGGGCTGTCATTCGCCTGACATGCGCCGACGCCCTCCTCACCTGTCATCGCGTCGCCGGTCGAAAGACATTTTCCTTCGCATTCATCGCCCGACCGGCATTCCTTGCCGGCGTCGGCGTAAGGCGTCACGCAACGATACATGCCGAGCATGCCTTCCTGACGCACTTCGCCGCCCGCCGCCGCGCAAGCCGCCTGATCGACCGAAGCGAGCGATTCCGCGCGCATGTCCTCAATCGTTTTCGGTTCGCCGGAGGTCACGTCGGTGATATCCCCCGCCGCCGCACTTTCATCCTTCGCATCCGCAATATCGACCGGCGCCGCCTCATCGCCTGATGCGGCCGGCGTTTTTGCAGAACAGGCGACGATAAGGCCTAAAGCGAACACTGCTAGAAGGACGCGCATTGAATTCTCCCTTTTGGCGAAATCCGGCGCAGCATAGGCGGGTTGCTCTTTCCCGGCAATTTTGACAGTTTTGTTGCGCGGGGCGGAGTTTGTTGAATGCGCGGAATTTTGTTGCTGGTCGGCCTGATCGCCGCGGCGATCATCGGCCGGATTGCTTGGGGCATTGTGCCCGCATCCGGGGTTTTTGCCGGCCTTAAACCGAAACTCATCGAACAATGCCGGCGGGTTGATATTTTTCCGGGCACGGAAGACGTCACGATCGATTCCGAGCTCAACATCGCCTTCGTTTCCGCCGACGACCGGCGCGCGACCTTCGCCGGCCAGCCGACGCAGGGCGGCATCTATGCGCTGAAGCTCGATGGAACTGACAGCGTGACGAAAGTGTCGCCCGACCTTTTCGGCGACTTCCACCCGCACGGCATCAGCCTCTGGCGCGACGACGAGGGGCGCAAGCGCCTGTTCGTCATCAACCACACGCTCGACAATGGCGACCGGGTTGAGATCTTCGATGTCGGGTTCCGCGGCATGCTCATTCACGTCGACTCGGTCGCGTTCCCGGAAATGACCTCGCCCAACGACGTGCTCGGCGTCGGCCCGCGCAGTTTTTACGTCACGAACGACCGCGCCTTCGACGGCGGCTTTTTCGGCAATGTCGAAGCCTATCTCACCCTGCCGCTCGCCAATGTCGCCTATTTCGACGGCGCCAAGGGAACGATCGCCGCGCGCGAACTCGCCTACGCGAACGGGATCAACATGTCGGCCGACGGCGAGACGGTTTACGCGAGCGCCTTTCTCGGCCGCACTGTCACGGTCTATGACCGCGATATCGAGAGCGGCGCGCTGACGAAACGAAAGACCATTCGCGTCAACACCGGCCCTGACAATATCGAAGTCGCCGCCGACGGCGGCCTGTGGATCGGCGGTCATTCGAAAGTCTTCGATTTTCTGAAGCACGTTTCCGACCCGCTGGCCGTCGCGCCGTCGCATGTCATCAGGGTCGATCCTGAAACGGGCGCGCATGAGGATGTCTTGATCGACACCGGCGGCGCCATCAACGCCTCATCCGTCGGCGCGGTGTGGATGGACACGCTCGTCGTCGGCGCGGTCTTCGACGGCCATGTGATGGTGTGCCCGCTGACCGGGCAGCCGGACTGATCGCTCCTTAAGCCTTCCTCCGCTTGACAGTGCGCGCGCGCAAGGTCACAGCCGCGGCCATGTCGCCGCGCATCGATCATCATTATCGCGCCATCGCCTACGGCGCCGCCGGGATCGCGGTCCTGTGCGTGATGGACGGCGTGATCAAGCATCTTGTCGCGACGAACAACGTTCTCGTCGTCACGCTCGGGCGTTATCTCTTCGGCGCGGCGTTCGCGCTCGCGATCTGGCTGCGCGCCAGCCGGCCGACGCTGACCCGCGAAATGTGGAAGGCGCACGCGCTGCGCGGTTTCGTCATCGCCATGGCGGCGACAAGCTTCTTCTGGTGCCTCTCGGTGCTGCCGCTCGCCGAACTGATCGTCATCACCTTCGTCGCGCCGCTTCTCGTCCCCTTCATGGCGAGCGTCGTCCTCGGCGAAAAAGTCAGGCCGCGCTCGCTCATCGCCGGCCTCGCCGGCTTTTCGGGCGTCATCGTCGCGGCCTGGGGCGGCGACAATTTCTCGCCGGACAATCAACGCCTGCTCGGCATCGCCGGCGCGCTCTTTTCCGCCGTCACCTATGCGCTCTCGATCGTTCTGCTGCGCGGTCGCGCCGGCAAGGACGGCGCAGAAGCCGTCGGCGTGCTCGGCGCGCTTATACCCGGCCTCATCGTCGCCCTGCCCGCAATTATTGTCGGCGAGGCGCCGCCGGCGAGCGATCTTCCCGAATTCCTCGCGCTCGGGGCGCTCGCCGCGACGGGCATCTATCTTCTCGCGCGAGCCTATGCGAACGCCGAAGCGCAGGTGCTCGCGCCGCTCGAATTCACGGCGCTCATCTGGGCGTCGCTGATCGGCTTTCTGTTCTTCAGTGAAACGCCGCGACCGCAAGTCTGGCTTGGCGGCGCGATCATCGTCGCGGCGTGCCTGTGGGGCGCGCAAAAGGAAAAAGGTAAATTGCTGACGCCCTTCGCGCCCGGCGCGACGCCGCCGGACGCCTGAGCTGAAAGCGCCTAGCCGCGCGCTGCAGCAGCGATCGCAAGAACCGCAAGGATCAGC
>JAGRED010000407.1 GCA_020446725.1 Parvularculaceae bacterium
CCCCTTTGGGAAGCGATGCGGCCTCCCCGCCGCCGCGCCCGCTTATCGTCGCCGGTTGCGGCGACCCGTTTCCGCCCGAAATCGCCGCGTCGCCATTTCCTGTCTTGCTTGGTCTCTGTCAGGCGCACGGCTTGTTGCCTGATATTACAAAACGGTCAGCCGCCGGCCAAGGCAAAATCGTCGACGCCGGCGGGCCCCTTCATAGTAGTGAGCGTTCACTCACATAAGGCTGGCGACCTCAAAAATCAAGTGAGCACTCACTCACAAAACTGTCACCGGGCGGCGGCATTAGTTGGCGACGGCGATCGTTTGGTTGTCAAATGCCGACTCGCACAACCAAAAGAAGAAATATTTTCGCTGTTAAATCAAGGGCATGGCTCTTGCGGCCCGAGTTATCCCCCGACTTATCCCACCCCTCTGCGGCGGCCCTATGATCTCCGTCGTCCCGGATGCTGATCCGGGATCTGGTGAAACGGAAAAGGGATCCCGTGTCTGCAAGGCGGCGCTGCGCGCCGCATCGCGCAGGGGATGACGGAGGAGTTTGATTACGTCTGTGCATACGATCGCGCGCCGGCTGGTGGAATGCGCCTGTCTTTCGACGGGCGCGGCGCTTTCCCCGATCGCGCGAATTTGCGCCGCGCGCATCCGGCGCCCGCATCGTTCCGCGTCATGGCGCCTTTTCGCCCCGGACCCCGCATGGAACGCGGAAAATATGCAAAACCGCAACGCGCTCGTTTTCGCGCAACAGGCGAAAGCGAGCGCAAAGAAAAAGGGCGCCGAACCGGCGCCCTTTCAAATGCCTAAGACGGAAAGTCCGTCAGCGGATCGTCTTTTGAAGCGCCGCCACGAGATCGGTCTTCTCCCAGGAGAAGCCGCCGTCGGCGTCCGGCTCGCGGCCGAAATGGCCGTAGGCGGCGGTGCGCGCATAGATCGGCTTGTTAAGGTCGAGATGGCGACGGATGCCCGACGGCGTCAGGTCCATCGCCTCGCGCAGCGCGCGTTCAAGCGCGGCTTCATCGACATTTCCCGTGCCGTGCAGATCGACATAAACGGAGAGCGGTTCGGCGACGCCGATCGCATAGGAAAGCTGGATCGTGCAGCGATCGGCCATGCCGGCGGCGACGACGTTCTTGGCGAGATAACGCGCAGCGTATGCGGCCGACCGGTCGACTTTCGTCGTGTCCTTGCCGGAAAAGGCGCCCCCGCCATGCGGCGCGGCGCCGCCATAGGTGTCGACGATGATCTTGCGGCCGGTGAGGCCGGCGTCGCCGTCGGGGCCGCCGATGACGAATTTGCCGGTCGGGTTGACGTGCCATTTGCAGGCGTCGCCAATTTTCAGATCGCCGAGCGCTTCGCGAATATAAGGCTCGACGACGCTGCGGACTTTCTTCGAATCCCAGGCGGCATCGAGATGCTGCGTCGAGAGGACGATCGACGTCGCTTCGGCGGGCTTGCCGTCGACGTAACGGACCGTGACCTGGCTCTTCGCATCGGGGCCGAGCCGTCCGGCTTCGCCGGCGCCCTTGTGGCGGGCCTCGGCGAGAAGCTCGAGGATCTTGTGGCTGTAATAGATCGGGGCCGGCATCAGCGCCGGCGTTTCGCGGCAGGCGTAGCCGAACATGATGCCCTGGTCGCCGGCGCCTTCCGCATTCGCGTCCGCCGCCTTGTCGACGCCTTGCGCGATGTCCGCGGACTGGCCGTGCAGCAGAACGTCGACCTCGGCTTTCTTCCAGTGAAAACCGTCCTGTTCGTAGCCGATGTCCTTGATCGCCGCGCGCGCCGCCTCGATGAAGCGCTCCGGCTTCACATGCGTCGCATCGCGCATCAGCGTGTCCGGCACGCGGACCTCGCCGGCGATGACGACGCGGTTCGTGGTCGAGAGGGTTTCGCAGGCGCAGCGGACGTTCCAGGCGTTCATGCCCGTCGTCTCGGCCTCGCGGTAAACGAGATCGACGATTTCATCGGAAATGCGGTCGCAGACCTTGTCCGGATGACCTTCAGAGACGCTTTCGCTGGTGAAAAGATAAGACTGTCGCGCCATGGCGGTGCCGACCCTCATATAAGGAAAAGTTTATACGTTCGGCGGCTTCTATCGAAGCCAGCCGTCAATGTCCACCAATTCCGCATCGGGGAGGCCCAAAAGCCGCGGAAATTCCGCCCCTCAGTCGCCTTCGCCGTCCCCGACGGAAAGCGACTTCACGAGCTCAAGGACGCGTTTCCTGATCTTCGGATCCTTGATCGAGGCGAAGTGCTTGCAGAGCTGGACGCCTTCCGGAGAGTTCAAAAGCTCCATCATCGCCGCTCCGTCGTCGGCCCCTCCTTCGGCGAAGCCGTAGGATCGGCCGGTGTCGACGTCGTAGTCGTCAAAGAAAAACTGGATCGGCACGCCCAGAATGCGGGAAATCTCGAACACGCGGCTCGCCCCGATCCGGTTGACGCCTTTTTCGTATTTCTGGATCTGCTGGAATGTGAGTCCAAGCGCATCGGCCAGCTTGTCCTGACTCATTCCCAGCATGGTCCGTCTGAGCCTCACCCGACCGCCGACATGCGTGTCGATCGGGTGCGGCTTCTTTTCATCAGCCATGTCGCCCTTCCTGCTTCAACGACCCCCGTCAGCCCAACGGTCGAACGCCGCCAAAGTCTCCCCAGAAAGGCGAGCATATGCCAAACCGAACGGCGCGCAAAGGTTGTGGCGCACTTATCCTCTTGTCCGATCGAGGCAAAACCCGATGAATGCCGCACTGATCATCAGCAGCCAGAACAAAAGGTCGCCGACCCGGGCGTAGAGCGTCTCGGAAAGGCGTTCGGGCAGGGCGGCGTCGATGACCCCCTGCCGGTAGAGCGGAATGCGCGCGCGAACGCGGCCGGCGGCGTCGATGAGGCCGGAAACGCCGGAATTGGCCGCGCGCGCCATGGGAAGGCCGGTTTCGATCGCCCTCAGCCGCGCCTGGTCGAAATGCTGGCGCGGGCCGGAGGAATCGCCGAACCAGCTGTCATTGGTGACGGTCGCAATCCAGTCGGGCCTGTCCGCCCGCGGATGAATGCGCCCCGGAAAAATCGCCTCATAACAGATGAGCGGCGCGAAAGCCGGCCCGCCGGCGCGGAGCGTTTGCGGGCCTTTTCCCTTGGTGAAGCCGTCATCGCCATAAGGCGTCAGCTCGGAAAGGCCGAGCGCTTTCATCAGCGAAAACAGCGGCAGATATTCGCCGAAGGGAACGAGGTGATGCTTGTCGTAATGCGCGATCGTCGCTCGCCCGGCTGCGGTTTCGGCGATCACCGAAATCGAATTGTAATAGAGCGTCTTGCCGGAAGGCCCCGTCTCGCGCCGCACCGCGCCGGTGACGAGAACGGCGTTTTTCGGCAGGCGCTGCGAAATATCCGCAAGTCCTTCGGGAACTTCGTCGATGACGGGCACTGCGTTTTCCGGCCAGAGAACGAACCCGACGCCGCCCGACGGCGCGGCCCCCTGCGAAAGCGCGATCTGCCGCTCGTAATTTCTTTGCCAAAGATCGCTGTCGATCTTCTCGCGCTGGGGAATGTTCGGCTGAACGATCCGGACATAGGCGTCAGGTCGATCCGCAGGCGGATGAAGCGCCAGGCGAAGGGCGCCGATCGCGAAGATCGCCGCCGTCGCTGCGACAGCGATGACAGCGCCTTTCCTGACGCCGCGCGGGCCTTCGTTCCTGAAGGCGACGGGCGCCGTCGCGATAAGAAGAATGACAAGGCTGAGGCCGTAAACGCCCCACCAGGCGGCGCTTTGCGCGCCGGCGGCGGTTCCGGCGAGCGCCTGACCGGGAAGATTCCAGGGAAGGCCGGTCAGGATATGGCCGCGCGCATATTCGCCCGCCATGTAGAGCGCGCCGAAAGAAAAGATGCGCGTCCAGCCCGCGCCGCCGTACCGCGCGCTGAGGCCGCAGGCGAGGCCGGTGAAAAGCGCAAGGAACGCGGGAAGACCGGACACGGCGAAGGGCGCCATCCAGGCGAATTCCTCCGCCTGCACGAGAAAGGCGAATCCGACCCAGAAAAGGCTGACGAGAAAATAGCCGAAGCCGAAAAGCCAGCCCGCCCAAAAGCCGCGGCGAAAAGGCCTTTCGCCGTCGCGCGCGCCATCGATAAGGAGGATCAGCGTCGGGAACCCCGCCGCCATCAGCGGCAAAAGATAGAAAGGGGCCTGCGCCGTCGCGGCGGCCGCCCCCGCAATGAAGGCGACGCCGGCGCGCCGCCAGCCCGAAAGCCTGTCAATCGCGTCGATCAGGGTGCGAAGACCTGCGGTCACTCGCCGGCCTGCGCCTGGGGTTCCGTTAGGGGCGGCGTTCTCCGTATACGGACCTTTCGCACCTTGCGCGCATCCGCCTCGACCACTTCGAAATCATATCCGGTCGGATGCGAAAGGACCTCGCCGCGTTGCGGAACGCGGCCGGCGAGCGCGACGACAAGGCCGCCGATCGTGTCGACCTCATCGCTGTCGCCTTCGATCGTGATGCCGGTCGTGTCGGCGAGTTCATCGAGCTCGACCCGTCCGTCCGCCTCCCAGCCGCCGCCCTGGCGCGCGACGATCGTCGGTTCGATCTCGTCGTCATGCTCGTCATTGATGTCGCCGACGATTTCCTCGACGAGATCCTCAATCGTCAGAAGGCCGTCGGTGCCGCCGAACTCGTCGATAACGAGCGCCATGTGAACGCGGCTCGCCTGCATGCGCAGCAAGAGATCGGTGACGCGCATCGAGCGCGGCACGTAGAGAACCGTGCGCCGGATGGTTTTGAGAATGGGCTCTTCGGTCGGCGGCGTCGGCGCGGCGATCAGCGCGACGACGTCCTTGATGTGCACCATGCCGATCGGATCGTCGAGATCGCCGCGATAGACGGGAAGGCGAGAATGGCCTGCTTCAGCGAACGCCTTGATCAAGGCTTCGAGCGGCGTGTCGATGTCGACCGCGACGATATCCGCGCGCGGCGCCATCACGTCGCCGACCCGCTTTTCGTCGAAGGCGATGACGCGCTCGATCATTTCGCGGCGCGCGCGCGGCAGGCGCATCGCTGCGGCGCGCTGCCCGTCGTCGAGCGCATCGGCGAATTCGGCGTCTTCCGCCTGGCGCGTGAATATGCCCTTCAGACGATTGAAGAAGCCGCCTTGCTCGGACGCCTCATCAGCGTCGTTCGTTCGCCCGGATATGCCGCCTGCATCGCTCATTCAGGCGCTCTCCGGCGCGTAAGGGTCGGCGACGCCGAGCTTCGCCAATATGCGCGTTTCAAGACTTTCCATTTCGTTCGCTTCGTCGTCGGCTTCATGGTCATAGCCGGCAAGGTGCAGAAGGCCGTGCACTATAAGATGGGCCGCGTGATCGCGAAAGGCGATCCCTTGCGCTTCGCTTTCGCGCAGGCAGGTCTCGAAGGCGATCGCGATGTCGCCGAGGAATCCCGTATTGCGGCCGGAAGGAAAGGAAAGCACGTTGGTCGGCTTTTCGATGTCGCGAAAGCGCCGGTTGAGATCGGCGAGCGTCCGGTCGTCGGCGAGAAGCAGCGCCGCGCCTGCGGCCAGCGCCGGTTCGAAATCGGCGGCGGCGGCGCGGCAGCGTTCGGCGAACGCATCGACGCCGTCGAGCGCGCCGAACCAGCGTTCGTCTTCAATAATGACGTCAAAATCGGGATGATCTTCCATCAGGCCGTAGACCGGTCAGCGCCGGCGCGCCGCATCCCTCGCGTCATAAGCGTCGATGATGCGCGCGACAAGCGGGTGACGGACGACATCGGCCGCGGTGAAGCGCGAGATCTTGACGCCTTCAACGCCGTCGAGAAGAGCAAGCGCGTCAGCGAGGCCCGACGTCTCGCCGGCCGGCAGGTCGCTCTGAGAGGGATCGCCGGTCACCGCCATATGCGATCCTTCGCCGAGGCGGGTCAGAAACATTTTCGTCTGCGCGACGGTTGCGTTCTGCGCTTCGTCGAGAATGACGGCGGCGCGGGTCAGCGTCCGTCCGCGCATGAAGGCGAGCGGCGCAATCTCGATTTCGCCGGCGGCGATGCGCCGTTCGACGTAATCAGCGTGCAGCATGTCGTTCAGCGCGTCGTAAAGCGGGCGCAGATAGGGATCGACCTTTTCCTTGACGTCGCCAGGCAGGAAGCCGATCCGCTCGCCGGCCTCGAGCGCGGGGCGCGACAGGATGATGCGTTCGACCTTGCCGGCGAGATAAAGGCCGACGGCGTGGGCGACCGCGACATAGGTTTTTCCGGTGCCGGCGGGCCCGACGCCGAAATTCAGATCGGCGCTGGCGAGCGCTTCCATATAGGCGCGCTGGGCGTCCGTCCGTGGACTGATCAGTCGCTTCGGCGTCTTGATCGAGATGCCCGTCTCGGGGCTTTCGGCGTTGTCGCGCGGCTTCACTTTGGCGGCGGCGCGAACGTCATCGGCGGCGATCGCCTGGCCGGCGCGCAGGCGTTCGTAAAGGCGCCTCAGAACGGCGGCGGCTTCAGCGCGCGCCGGGGCGGGGCCTGAAATGGTGAGGACGTTGCCGAGCGGGTCGATGCGCACGCCAAACGCTTTTTCGATGATCTGGAGATGCGCGTCGTGCTCGCCCGACAGGCTGGCGACGAGGCGATTGTCGTCAAAGGAAAGCTGGTCGATGGCGGCGCGATCGATCGGCGGAACCGGCGTTTGCTCAGACACGCGTCTCTTCTGCATCCCCGACCTTCAATCGGGCGGGGCGCCCCTCTATGGATTCGCCCGCCAGCTCGCCGGCGAGCGCGTTCGGCGTCACCGCCTCAATGCGCACCCGCGCGACCTCCCCGATAAGGGATGCTGGCGCATAGGCGTGAACGCTTTGCAAATAGGGCGTCTTGCCGATCAGCTGCCCGTCCTTGCGGCCGGCCCGCTCGAAGAGGACCGGCAGGTCCTTACCGACAAGGCTGTCGCAAAAAGCGTCGCGCTGCGTCTTGATGCGCGCCTGAAGCGCTTCAAGGCGGCGATCCTTTTCCTCTTCCGCGACCTGCTTCGGCATCACGGCGGCCGGCGTTCCCGGCCGGCGGGAATATTTGAACGAAAAGGCCGAGGCGTAACCGACGGCGCGCGTCAGGGCCAAAGTGTCTTCGAAATCCTCGCTCGTTTCGCCGGGGAAACCAACGATGAAGTCGCCGGAAAGGGCGATATCGGGCCGCGCCGCGCGGATGCGGCCGATAAGAGAAAGATAGTCGGCGGCGGTATGGCCGCGATTCATCGCCTTCAGGATGCGATCCGAGCCCGCCTGCACAGGAAGATGCAGATAGGGCATCAGCTTCGTCTCCTCGCCGAGCGCGTCGATGAGGCCGTCATCCATGTCGCGCGGATGGGAGGTCGTGAAACGAATGCGCTCAAGCCCGTCGATCCGGGCGAGCGCGCGGCAAAGCTCGCCAAGACCCCAAGTCCCGTCGGCGCGCGGGCGAAAGCCCCAGATCCCCGGCCGGGCGGAAGGCGGCGGCGCGGACGCCCAGGCGTTGACGTTCTGGCCGAGCAGCGTGACCTCGCGTACGCCCCCGGCGGCGAGGCGGCGCGTCTCGGCGATGATCGCTTCCGCGCTGCGCGAGATTTCCGCGCCGCGGGTATAGGGGACGACGCAGAACGCGCAGAACTTGTCGCATCCTTCCTGGACGGTGACATAGGCGCTGACGCCCTCCGCCGCGCGGTCGCGCGCGAGCGCGTCGAATTTTTCATCGACGGAAAAGTCCGTATCGAGAACGACGCCTTCCCGGCGGGCGGCTCTGGCGATGAGTTCCGGCAGGCGGTGATAAGCCTGCGGGCCGACGACGATGTCGACAATGTCGGCGCGCGCCGCGACTTCGGCGCCTTCGGCCTGCGCCACGCAACCGGCGACGGCGACGGTCATCGCGCGGTCGCTGGCATCCTTCGTGCGGCGCAGCCGGCCGAGATCGGAATAGAGCTTTTCCGCCGCCTTCTCGCGAATATGGCAGGTGTTGAGAATGACGAGGTCCGCCCCGTCCGCCGCCTCGACCGGGCGATAGCCGAGCGGGCGCAGCAGCGACACCATGCGTTCGCTGTCGTAGACGTTCATCTGGCAGCCATAGGTCTTAACGAAGACCGTGCGGCCGGCGGCGTCCTTTTTTGCGATATCCTCGCTCATCGTCTCGCTAATCTGGGTCTCGCTAATCCGGCCCCGCGCGCGACCGGTCGGCCGGGGCGGCGCATCTATGCGGCAGGCGCAGGCCGCATGCAACACGCGCTATGTGAACGAGGCTCGCGGCGACGTGACCCGCCGCGCATTGATTGCGCGGCGATTTTTGGCCACTTTCGTTTCGGTCATGGCGGATGGACTGGATTGTTGTCGGTAAGAAGTTTTGCGGCGTTCGGCGGCGTGTGCGCCCTGTTCGGGACCTTGTCCGGGACGCGCGCGGCGGCTGAGGAAGGAATGACGATGCGCGCGCGCCTTGAGGCGTCGCGACCCGTCGTCGTTGAGATGTTCGTTTCGCAGGCGTGCAGCGCAAGCCCGCCGGCGGCCGAACTGCTCACCCGGCTCGCCGACCGGACGGATATCGTCGCGCTCGCCTGGCATGTCGACTACTGGGACGACTATCCGGGGCGCGGCGTCGGTCCGTGGAAAGATCCTTTCGCGCAGCCCGAATTTTCGGCGCGCCAGCTCGCCTACAATATGCGTTTCAAGGGCCGCGCGGTGAAAATGACGCCGCAGACCGTAATCGACGGCGTCATCACGCTGTCCGGTTCAAAACGCGAAATCGTCGAGAACAAAATTCGCGAAGCGCAGTTCCTGGATGAAATGGCGCGCCCGTCGCCGCCGCGGATCGTCATGCGCGCCGCCGAAAACAGAACGATCCGTGCACGGATTGAAAATGTCGGAGCGCCGTACGATGCGCTCGTCGTCAATTTTCGCCCGGCCGCCGAAACCGCGATTGAGGGCGGTGACAACGCCGGCGCCATGTTCCGCGAAGCCAATGTCGTGCGGTCCGTTTCCGCGCTCGCCCGCGGCCATGCCGGCGCCGGCGATTTCTCCTTCGAGGCGCCGCAGGAAGGGCTCGGTTGCGCTGTGATTGTTCAAGAGCGCAATCAGGGACGCATCGTCGCCGCACGTTACTGCGTCGCCGCTGAAAACCAATAGCGTCTGATTATTCGGCGGCGACGGCGCCGCGATCGGCGACGCTCTTCACATAGGCCTCGCGCGCGGCTTTACCGGCTTCATCGAATTCCTGCGCGCGGCGCTCGTCGTCGGCCGAAAGGGCTACGTAGTCGGTTTCGGCGAAGCCCAGAACGCCCATATCCGCATAGGCTTTCTGGATCTTGTCGGACCACAGCCCGATATCGCGCACGATCGGAACGATGCGCTGGAAAAGCATCGTCCTGAAAATCTTCATATATTCAGATTCATTCTGCAGGCGGACGCATTCATCGACATCGAGGCCGAGTATTTCATAGGTTTCGCGCTGCTCGAAGCGGTCGCGCATGTGATAGCAGGCCTCGACGAGAAACTCCTCGCGTTCGTTGCGCTCGGCCTCGCTGAGATGGGGATAATAATCACGCAGCGCGAGCCTTCCGAAGGCGACGTGACGCGATTCATCCTGCATGACGAACGCGTTGACCTGCTGCGTCAGCCTGTTCTTCGATATGTCGCGGATGTTGCCGAACGCGGCGAGCGCAAGTCCTTCAATCACGACCTGCATTGCAAGATACGTCATGTCCCAGCGCGAATCGCGCAGCGCCTGGTCGACCAGCGTCTGAAGCGGTTTCGTCATCGGATAGGCGAGACCGAATTTTTCGAGCAGCTTCTTGTAGGCTTCGACATGGCGCGCTTCGTCCATGACCTGCGTCGCAGCATAGAATTTCGAATCGAGGTCAGGAACCTGCTGCACGATTTTCGCCGCGCAAATCATCGCCGCTTGTTCGCCCTGCAGGAACTGCGAAATCGTCCACGCCTGGAAATGACGACGCATTTCCGCCCGTTCCTTGTCCGACGCCTTTTGCCAGATCGGCGTGTAGAAAAGCCCTGACATCTCGTCCGGCATTTCCATCGGGTTGTCGGGGTTCAGTTCTTCATCCCAATCGACGCGGGTTATCGCGTCCCACTGCATGTCCTTACCCTTCTGGTAGAGGCGCATCATGTGGGCGCGGCCGTCGTCGAAGCGCCAGTCGAAGGCTGCTTCGAAATCCTGCGGCACGGTCCAGACCGGATCAATGTCGGGAATGGGGTAGAGATCGCGCAGCGCCATCGACGGACTCCTCGTTTCCGCCGAGTACACTACATAGTTTACTTTAGGGATTCAATAAAAAGGCGCAGCCCTATTTCTTCAGGGGTACGCCGTAGAGCTCTAGGCGGTGCGCGACCAGCTTGTAGCCGTGCTCCTCGGCTATTTTCCGCTGCAGGGCTTCGATTTCGGTGTTTACGAATTCAATGACATTGCCTGATTTGAGGTCGATCAGATGATCGTGGTGGTCGTCAGTCGCTTCCTCATAGCGTGAGCGGCCGTCCTGGAAGTCGTGCCGCTCGACGACGCCGGCCTCCTCGAAAAGGCGCATCGTCCGATAGACGGTCGCGATCGAGATTTTCGGATCGATCTCGGTCGCGCGCCGGTGAATTTCCTCGACATCGGGATGATCAGCCGCGATCGACAAAACACGCGCGATGACGCGGCGTTGGTCCGTCATGCGCATCCCTTTATCGACGCAGATCTTTTCAAGTCGATCCATCAGCCGCAGTCTCCTTTCGCGGGGTCTTAAATCATAGATCGAGGCGCATGACGAGCGCGTCGCCGCCGTTTTTGTAGTAGCGCCGCCGTCGGCTGATCTGCTCGAATCCGGCTGCCGCGTAAAGCTTCGCCGCGGCGCTGTTCGAGACGGCGACTTCAAGAAACAAGCGCCGCACGCCCTCATTACGCGCCCGCTCGATGATCTCCGACAATAACGCGCCGGCTGCCCCGCGACGCTGAGATTTCGGCGCGACGCCGATCGAGAGAATTTCGGCTTCCTCGCCGAGCGCGCGCCAGAAAGCGAAGCCGGTGGCCTCCCCACCGCTTTCCGGATAGGCCAGCAGCGCACAGACTTTCGGCGCAGTAAGCCCGTCGGCGACAGCCCTCGCGCCCCAGCTGGCAGGGCCGAAAGCGACGGCTTCGAGATTGACGATGGCGGATGCGTCTTCCCGCCTCGCGGCGCGAATGACCCAGCGGCTCACCGACCTGCCGCCCCTTCAAACAGGGAGCTTGCGGACGGCATTGCGTCCGGCGGCCTCAGATAGAGCGGTGTCGGCGGCGCAGATGCCGGCGCCGTCGCGCCGGCGAGGCGTGCGACGGCGGCGGGGTCGATATGACGGCGCTCAGAGACGGCGGCGCGGTCTTTCATGTCGCCGAGGACGAGCGGTGCGCCCGATCCCGTTAGAACGAGATCTTCTGGCGCGGCGCTTTGCAGCCTCGTTGCCGCTTCGCCGGGTGAGGCGACAAACGGATCAATCAGCGTCCGGAGCGATGGGCCGTAAAGCGCCGCATAGACCTGCCCGCGCCGCGCATCGAAAACAGGCGCGATCGCCGCTTTGATGTCGAGGCTCGCCGCGAGCGCCTGCGTCGACGTCACGCCGACGGCGCGCGCGGGGGTTCCAAGGCAAAGGGCGCGGGCGAAGGCGAGCCCGACACGCACGCCTGCAAAAGCGCCGGGCCCGACGACAACGCCGATCCGATCAAAATCGCTGATTTCAAGCCCGGTCGCGGCAAGGCCGTCGGCGACCATCGGCGCAAGCGCCTCGGCGTGGCCTTTGCCGATCACGCGCATCTGCGACCACAATGTCCGGTCATCGCAAACAATCGCCGCCGAACACGCTTCAAACGACGTATCGATGGCGAGAATTTTCATCTGTCGTCAAACAATCCGGCACGCCTCGTCGAACTCAAGGCGCGGGCTTCGCGGAAAGAGATTTTCCGCGGTTCCATATCCGATATTGCAGAGAAAATTCGATTTCCAGCTTGTGCCGACGAGGAATTCCTTGTCGACGCCGGCATTGTCGAAACCGGACATGGGGCCGCAATCAAGGCCGAGCGCGCGCGCGGCGATCATGAAATAGGCCCCTTGCAGGGTTGCGTTCCTGAAGGCGGTCGTGCCGATCAGCGCGTCGTTGCCGGTGAACCAGCTGCGGGCGTCCGTATGCGGAAAGAGCGCCGGCAGCTTTTCGTAGAATTCAAGATCCTGCGCGATGATCACGCAGCAGGGCGCCTTCATCGTCTTCTCGGCGTTGTTGCCGGAAAGGAAGGGCTTCAGTCGCGCCTTCCCCTCATCGCTCGTCACGAACACAAAGCGCGCCGGCGAGCAGTTGGCCGAGGTCGCCCCCCATTTCATCAGGTCGTAAACCGCCTGCATCAGGGGGCGGGAAATCTTGCGATCAGCCCACGCGTTATAGGTTCTCGCTTCACGAAAAATGAGATCGAGAGCTTCATCATTGATCATCTTGTCGGACATGGCGCGCAGCGCTTCCTTTCCCGGCGACCGGTTGTTTTATTCTAGGCGACCGCTTCCACTTTCACCACCTCGGGCACATAGTGCTTGAGGAGATTTTCAACGCCCGACTTCAAGGTCATCGTCGATGACGGGCAGCCCGAGCATGATCCGTGCAGGGACAGGAAGACGACGCCGGTGCGCGGTTCATAATGCTGGAAGGCGATGTCGCCGCCGTCTGCCGCAACGGCGGGGCGCACGCGGGTGTTGATGAGATCGATGATCTGCTCGACGATCTCACGGTCTTCCGCCTCGTAATCATCAAGACTGGTCGCCGGCTTGCGATCAGGCGCCGCGCCTTCGTCGAGCACGGGAAGGCCGGCGGTCAGGAAATCCGCGATTGCGCCGAGAACGGCCGGTTTGACGTGACGCCATTCCGTTCCTTCATATTTAGTCACGGTGACGAAGTCCGCGCCCAGAAAGACGCCCGCAACGCCGTCGATCTCGAACAGCGTAACGGCGAGCGGCGAGGCTTTGGCCGACGCCTCGTTCGGAAAGTCCATGCCGACCGCGTCGGTCCCGAGCACCGGCTCGCCGGGAAGGAACTTCATTGATTGCGGGTTCGGGGTGTCTTCTGTCTGAATGAACATCAAGGCCTCCAATGCGGCGCGAGCCGCCTGTCAGGTAAGCGCTGGCGCGGCGTCGCGCAATGCCGCCGGCGTTTCTCCCCGCCCGCGATTGCTCCCGCGGAACGGCGCGGCTAAGCCAATGTCGATCACGCTTGCTTGAGAGGGCGGCCCGCCATGGATGACACGTCGACGAAGGTCTCGGACGAAGAGGCGCTGGCCTTTCACCGGGGCGCCAAGCCCGGAAAGCTCGAAATCACGCCGACCAAGCCGATGGCGACCCAGCGCGATCTCTCCCTCGCCTACAGTCCGGGCGTTGCGGTTCCGGTGAAGGAAATCGCCCGCGATCCAGATCTCGCCTATGATTACACGTCGAAAGGCAACATGGTCGCCGTTATTTCGAACGGCACGGCGATTCTCGGTCTCGGCGATCTCGGCGCGCTGGCTTCGAAGCCGGTGATGGAGGGAAAGTCTGTTCTCTTCAAACGCTTCGCTGATATCGATTCGATCGACATCGAGGTCGACACCAAGGACCCCGACGAATTCATCAATTGCGTGCGTTATCTCGGACCCGCCTTCGGCGGCGTCAATCTTGAAGACATTGCGGCGCCCGAAAGCTTCATCATCGAGCAGCGCCTGAAGGAGATCATGGACATTCCGGTGTTCCATGACGATCAGCACGGCACGGCGATCATAGCGGCGGCGGGGCTTCTGAACGCGCTCGACATCACCGGCAAGTCGATAAAGGACGTCAGGGTCGCCGTCTCCGGCGCCGGCTCCTCGGCGCTTTCCGTCATCGGTCTCATCAAGGCGATGGGGCTGCCGCACGAAAACGCGCTTGTCTGCGATTCGAAAGGCGTTCTTCACAAGGGACGTCAGCTTGATCAATGGCGCTCGGCTCATGCCGTCGAAACGGACAAGCGCACGCTAGCGGAGGCGATGGACGGCGCAGACGTGTTCATCGGCCTGTCCGTCGGCGGCGCGGCGACGCAGGAGATGGTCAAGACGATGGCGAAGAACCCAATCATCTTCGCCATGGCCAACCCGACGCCGGAAATTCTTCCCGAAGAAGTAATGGCCGTCAGGAAGGATGCGATCATCGCGACGGGGCGGTCCGATTATCCCAACCAGGTGAACAACGTTCTCGGATTTCCCTATATTTTCCGCGGGGCGCTTGATGCGCGCGCGCGCACGATCAATGAGGAAATGAAAATCGCCTGCGCCCGCGCGCTGGCGAAACTCGCGCGCGTCGACGTGCCTGACGAAGTCGCTGAAGCCTACGGCAAGCGCCTGAAATACGGCCCCGGCTACATCATCCCTACGCCGTTCGATCCGCGTCTCATCTCGACCATCCCGCCAGCCGTCGCCAAGGCCGCCGCCGATTCAGGCGTTGCGCGCAAGCCTATCGAGGATCTGACGGGTTACGCAGAAAAACTCGCGGCGCGCACCGATCCGTCTGCGTCGTTCCTGCAGAAAGTCTATTCGTCATTGCGGACGACAAAGGAGCCGAAGCGCATCGTTTTTGCGGAAGGCGAAGAAGAATCGGTGCTGCGCGCCGCCCACGCCTTTCAGCAGGAAGGGCTCGGCAAGGCGATCCTGATCGGTCGGGAGGAGATGGTCCGGGAAGGGTTGCGGTCGGCGGGGTTGCCGGTCGACGCGGATTTTGAAATCTATCATTCGCGCACTGCGCCGCACACCGGGCTTTACACGGAATATCTCTACGAGCGGCTGCAGCGCCAGGGCTATCTGCGCCGTGACGTCATGCGTCTCGCCAATAACGATCGCAACGTCTACGGCGCCTGCATGCTGGCGCACGGTCATGCGGACGGCATGGTGACGGGGTTCACGCGGCACTACGATGTCGCGCTCGCGAATGTTCGCCTCGCGCTCGATGCGCGGCCCGGCGAGCGCCTTATCGGCGTCAGCATTATTCTGTCCAAGGGACGCACGCTGTTCGTCGCCGACACCAACATCACCGAGCTGCCGACATCGCACGACCTTGCGGAGATCGGCGTTCAAGTCGCTCATGCGGCGCGCGATCTCGGCTATGCGCCGAAACTTGCCTTCATCTCGCATTCGAATTTCGGCAATCCAGATACCGAACATTCCCGCCGCGTCGCGGGCGCAGTGCGGATTTTGGATGCGCGGGACGATATTGATTTCGAATATGAAGGCGAAATGACGCCGCGCATGGCGCTGAATGAACGCTATCGTGAAGTCTATCCTTTCTCGCGGCTCAAGGGCGAGGCCAATGTTCTCATCACGCCGGGCGTTCACTCGGCGGCGATTTCCACGAAGCTTCTCGGCGAGGTCGGCGGCGCGACGGTTCTGGGGCCGCTTTTGATCGGGCTTGCACGGCCGGTGCAGATCGCCCAGGTCGGCGCGCGCGTGCCTGACATCGTTCTGCTCGCCGCGATGGCCGCGTATAATCTCGACACCGAACATCGCGTCTGGGCGCAGCGCGCCAGCTGACGCGATCGTTACTCGCGCGCCGGTCCGCGCGACTTTATGGTCCGGCGCATGAAGCGCCTCGCCCTGTTTTTCCTTTCGACGCTCCTGTTCGCCGAGGCGGCGGCCGCCGCGCCGATCTGGATCGAGCGTCGCGCCGTTCCAGACGCTGAACTTCTCGATGAACGGTTCGCCGCACATGACGAGCGCTCGGCGCTGTCGGTCGATCATGCGGCATGGGACGATTTCCTCAAGACTTATGTCGTCGCCGGCGAAGACGGCGTTAATCGCGTGCGTTACGCCGCAGTTGATGCCGACGCGCGCGCCTCGCTCAATGGCTATATCGCCGCGCTTGAGGCGACGGATGTTTCCGCCCTGTCGTGGGCGGAGCAGAACGCATTCTGGATCAATCTATATAACGCCGCGACTATTCGGCTGATATTGGACAATCCCGGCGTCGCATCGATCCGCACTATCAAGAAGCCATGGGGCCGTCCCGTTGCAACTGTCAGCGGTTTTGCGCTGACCCTCGGCGATGTCGAACACGGCGTGGTGCGGCCGGCATTTAACGACCCGCGCAATCATTACGCGCTGAATTGCGCGTCGCTCGGTTGTCCCAATCTTGCGCGGAACGCTTATGTCGGCGCGCGTCTTGACGCGCAGATTGATGAGGCGGCGCGCGCCTTTATCAACCATCCGCGCGGTTTCAGGATTGAAGACGGACGTGTCGTGGCGTCGAAAATCTACGGCTGGTACAAGAAGGACTTCGGTGACAGCGATACGGAAATTCTCGATCACGTCCGAGCTTACGCCTCACCCGAACTTCGTCGCTCTCTGGATGATGTTCGCGACATTGACGATTTTCAATATGACTGGGCGCTGAACGCCGCCGAATGATTCCGTCGCGGCTATTCGGCCGCGCACACAGGCGCGACCGGCGGTTCGCGTAGAGTGTCGGCGATTTTGGCGGCGAGACGGCGAGCCACTTCGCGCTTGTCCATCTCGGGCCACTTTTCTTCCCGGTCCGACGTTATCAGCGTGATGGCGTTCAGATCGCCGCCCATCGCGCAGTGCGCGCCCGCCGATACGTCATTGGCGACAATCCAGTCGCAGCCCTTGCGAAGGCGCTTGGCGCGCGCGTGATTGATGACGTCGTCGGTTTCCGCCGCGAAGCCGATCACGAGGCGCGGCCGTGCGTCCTTCAACCCGGCTAACGTCTTCAGGATATCGGGGTTTTCCGCCAGCGGAATATTCGTCAGCCCGCCGCGCTCTTTCTTTATCTTGTGATCGGTTTCGATTTCCGGACGGTAGTCCGCAACGGCCGCGCACATGATGGCGCAGTCCGCCGGCAGCGCCTTTTCGACGGCGGCGAGCATCTGCCGCGCGCTTTCCACCTGCACGGTCGCAAGGCCGGCCGGCGCGCGCAAATCGGTCGGGCCGGAGACAAGCGTCACGTCTGCGCCGAAATCGCGCAACGCTTCAGCGATGGCGTAACCCTGTTTTCCTGACGAACGATTGGCGATGTAGCGAACGGGATCGAGCGCTTCATGCGTCGGCCCTGCGGTGACGAGAATGCGTTTCCCGGCTAACGGGCCAGATGCTGTCCGTGCGAAATGCGATTGCACGGCGTCGGCGATTTCGGCCGGTTCAGCCATGCGGCCAGGGCCGTATTCGCCGCAGGCCATGTCGCCTTCATTCGGGCCGATGATCACGGCGCCGTCATCGACAAGCGTCTTCAAATTGCGCTGCGTCGCCTTGTGCTCCCACATGCGCACGTTCATGGCGGGCGCGTAAAGAACCGGCTTGTCGGTCGCGAGCAATGCGGTTGAAGCGAGATCATTCGCCAGCCCGTTCGCCGCCTTCGCCATCAGATCGGCGGTCGCCGGTGCGACGACGATCAGATCGGCGGAGCGGGAAAGCTCGATATGGCCCATCTCCGCTTCGTCGGTGAGATTAAAGAGATCGGAATAAACCTTGTCGCCGGTGAGGGAGCCGACGGAGAGGGCGGTGACGAATTCGGCGCCCGCTTTCGTCAGGATCGCGCGCGTCGCGATCCCGCGGCGGGCAAGCTCGCGGATAAGCTCAAGGCTTTTGTAAGCGGCGATCCCGCCGCCGATGATGAGGAGAATTCGTCGATCGGTCATTGAACGACGATAGCTGAGAATATCCGCGCGCGCCATCTCGGAAACAGGCGGCCGTGTTGACAGCTCCGCCGCCGCCGACGACAACGCGAGCTGACCGTCAACGCGGCGATATTCGAGGCTCCAAGAGGCATGGGCATCTTAAGGTTGCTGCTGGCGATTTCGGTCGTCATCCACCACACGCCGAACGCGGGAATCGCTTTTACGAATGGCGGCGTCGCCGTGCAGGCGTTCTATGTCATTTCCGGTTATTTCATCGCGATGGTGCTGTCGGGAAAATACAGTGCGTATACGACATTTTACATCAATCGCGGTCTCAGACTGTATCCTGTCTACCTTGTTGTGCTGCTGCTGTCCGCGATCCAGCTGTTTGTCGCCGGTTCTAACCGCTATCTGAAAGTCGAACAGATTGAGTTGGTGAGCGATCCGCTTTCCGCATTTGCGCTAATTTTTGCCAATCTTACATTGATCGGACAGGAATGGATCGTGTGGTTCGACGTGGACGGGCAAACCGGCGCGCTCACGCCGGATCTCACCGCGTCGAGCGCCGGCCCAGTCACCGCCTGGCGTTTCCTCCTTGTTCCGCAGGCGTGGACGCTCAGTCTTGAGCTCGCATTTTATTCGGTTGCTCCGTTTCTCGTTAAGCGGCACGTCGGCGTGATCGCCGCCGTCGCTGTCGCCAGCCTCGTCATTCGCATGTGTTGGGAAGTCGCCGGCGTTGACTACAATCTTTGGGTGAGGCGCATGTTCGCCTCGGAACTTTGTCTTTTTCTTCTCGGCGTATTGGCGTTCCGCCTGACGCCGTCATTTGTCGCGTTCACAGGCGCGAGGCGGGCGAGGACAATCGGATTCGCCTCACTCGCGGCGCTTGTCGCTCTTGTCTGTGTGCATTCAACGCTGTTCGGCGTCACCGCAATGGGTCGCGCAATACTCTTTTTCAGCCTCGCGATCTCGCTGCCGTTTATCCATCACGCGCTGGGGCGCAATAGCATCGATCGCCGGATCGGCGATCTCAGCTATCCGGTTTATATCGTCCATATTCTGGTGATAGCTTCGATCAGGCAGTGGGCGCCGGACCATGCGGGCGTCGCGGTGATGATTGCAGCTACGTTGATCGCCGCAATCATTCTTTACCTATTGATCGACAGACCCGTTGATGCGCTTCGACAGCGTCTCGTCGCTGTGTCTGCGACCTGACGCCGGCCGCAAGACGACCGTCGCCCAAAAGATCAGAAAAAGGAAAACGGCCCACCAATATTGGTCGAGAAACGCCGCCAACAACGCCTCCTGATGCGCCGATTACAAGGCTCTATATGGCGGCGGATTGCGTCGAAATCCGCACAGGTTTGTGAATTTTGGACGTCAGGCGATCTGTTCGACCCGCGCGTCCCGACAAAGCGGGTATGAAGAAAGCAGCGGTTCAACCGCCGCGCGCATGGCGTTGAAGGAGGGGCCGTAACAGTAAAGGCCCGTCTCTCTCGATCCTTCCCAATATCCCTTGAACTTGCCGCCCGCGCCCATCAGGCGATCAAGTTCAGCGATCACGTGATTGACGTCGCATTCGGCATAGACCTCCGGCGGAAGGTCGGCCCCGTTCAGAAAGATCGCCATGCCTTCATGAGTTCCGAATGGGTGCTCGGCGCCGGTCGATTCGACAATCAGCGTCGATCCTTTCGGGGCGCCCAGCTGTTCAAGGCGCGCGATAATGGTCTGCAGCGTCGTTTCGCCTGCGTCCGCCGCAACGATCTCGAGATCGACGAATTCAATCCCGGCGGGTTCGTCGGCGAGCTGCGTGCCGCCGCCGGTCACGGCGCCGAGCGCCAGTTCTTTCAGGGTTTCGTCGAGGGGATCTTCAAAATAGTCGCCGCGATCGATCGGCTGGACGCGTGCGTTGAGGCGGGCGGTCAGGACCTCGCCATCCGCCGCCTTATTCGCTTTTGAAAAGAAGTTAAGCCCGAACATTGTCGCCTCCCATTTTCCCGCCGGCGATGGTTGAGGCAAGCGGCGAAGATATCGTGCGGAGGATTGCTCAAATTTTATCGACCAGCATCACCGCGGCGAGCGCGATCGCGCCGAGCCCGGCAAACCACAGGGCGGCGCGGGTAAGTTTTCCCTGCTGAGAAAGAGCCTTTGCAAGATCGTCATTCGCCTGCCGGGAGAGCGCGAGGCGATCGGCGGAAACCTGTTCGCCGGCCGCGGCGATGATTTCAACATAGCGCGGCAGGTGCGGGGCGATATCGAGCGCCTTTTGCGTCGCATCGCGCAGCCGCTCGATCTGCCGTCTCGGCCCAATGGCTTCCGCAATCGCCATTCTGACGATCGGCGTCGCCGCCTCCCACATGTTTATTTGCGGATCGAGGCCGCGCGCGACGCCTTCAACTGTCACCATGGTCCGCTGAAGCAGAACGAGCTCAGGCCGCAAATGCATGTCGAACAACGCCGTGACGTCGAAGAGTTGCTGCAGGACGCGGCTCATGTCGACCTTGTCGGCGCTGAGGCCGAACAGGGGTTCGCCGACGGCGCGAAGGCCCTGCGCAAAAGCGTCGATCGACTGGTCTTTAGGCACGTATCCGGCGTCAAAATGAACTTTTGCCGTGCGGCGGTAATCGCGGGTGATGAAGCCGTGAATGATTTCGGCGAAGGTGCGCCGTGTCGCTTCATTGAGGCGGCCCATGATCCCGAAGTCGACCAGCGCGAGACGCCCGCGCTCATCGATCATCAGGTTTCCCTGGTGCATGTCGGCGTGAAAGAAACCTTTCATCAGGGCCTGGGTGAGGAATGTTTCGATGATCGTGCGCGCGAGCCTGCTGCGGTCGACGCCTTTCGCATCGAGCGAGGCATCGTCATTGACTGGCGTCGCGTCAATCCACTCAAGCGTCAATACGCGGCGGGCCGTCAGCGGCCAGACAATTTCAGGAATGCGAACGGCCGGATTGTCCTTGAGGTCGTCCTTGAGCGCGGATGCGGCGGCCGCCTCCATTCTGAGATCAAGTTCAAGCGCCGCCGCCGCTTTCAGCGTCTCGATGAATCTGACCGGCTCCATGCGTCTTGTTTCGCGCGTCATCGTCTCGATGTGGCGCGCCGCCCGTTCAAAGGCGCGGAATTCGGCAGCGACTTGCGGCTCGATCCGTGGACGAAGCACTTTGACGGCGACGTCGCGGCCGTCCTTCGTGCGCGCGCGATGAACCTGCGCGATTGAGGCGGCGGCGATCGGTTCGGAAAAATCGTCGAAGATATCGTCGAGCGGGCGCCCGAAGGCGCGTTCGATCTCGCGGATCGCCTCGTCGCGAGAGAAAGGCGGCATGCGGTCCTGCAGGCGGCCGAGATCGCGCGCCATGTCGAAGCCGATAATATCGGGACGCGTCGCCATGAACTGGCCGAGCTTCACGTAAGCGGGGCTCATGCCCTCAAATGCGGCGGCGAGGCGCTCACCGGGCCGCAACGGACGGCCGTCGCCGTCTCGCCGGCGCGCGCCGATGCGGGTCGCAGCGCCGACCCATCGCGCCGGCGCAGGCAGATGCTGCGCAAATTCCACAGGGATCAGGGCGTCATGACGGGTGAGGCGTGCGCCCGCGCCGATAAGGCGGCGATAATCGGCAAGGGCGTCGAACACGGCGCCGTCTCCTCAAATCCGCCAGCCGGAATGGATGGCGACAATTCCGGCTGAAAGATTTTCATGACGAACGCGGGCGAAACCCGCCTTGCGGATCATCGCGGCGAAATTCTCCTGCGTTGGAAAGCGGCGAATCGATTCGACGAGATATTGATAGCTCGCGCGATCCTTGGCGACGTTTTCGCCAAGCCAGGGAATGACGTTGAAAGAATATTGATCGTAGAGCTTCTGCAGCCCTTCTGTTTCGAGGTGCGAAAACTCCAGGCAGAAAAATCGCCCGCCGATTTTCAGCACACGCCTCGCTTCGGCGAGCGCCTTGTCGATATGCGTGACGTTTCTGATGCCGAAGGCGATCGTATAGGCGTCGACGCTGGCGTCCGGCAGCGGAAGCTTTTCCGCGTCGGCGCAGAGCAGCCTGATGCGATCGGCGAGCGCAGGGCCGCGTTTGCGCACCCGGCCCGCCGCCAGCATTTCCCGGTTGATGTCGGAGACGATCGCGCGCGCGGGCGGGCTTGTTGCAGCGCGCGGCCGCTCATCGGCCCGCTGGAGAAACGCCGCGGCGATGTCGCCTGTTCCGCCTGCGACGTCGAGCAGGATTTCGCCCGGCTGCGGATTGAGACGGTCGATCAGGATGGCCTTCCAGATCCGGTGAGCGCCGCCCGACATCAGATCGTTCATCAGGTCGTAATTCGGGGCGACGTTGTCAAAGACGCCTTTGACAAGGTGCGCCTTCTCGTCCGCCCGGACCTCGCGAAAGCCGAAAGAGGCGGTGTCGCCGTTCTTTTCGTTCATGCCGATCGCATATCCGGCGAAAGGCCTGACGAGAAGCGCCTTGACGCCGCAGGAATGGTTTGAGAGGGTCAACCCCCTGAATTCAGGCGCCTTTCATCGATTTGGCGTTTCCGGGCGGTCGGTGTTGGAACGGCGCCCGGCGACCGATCAAGGCGCAACGGCCGTAAAATGGCGAATGACGAAGGGGCGGGCGGTCAAATGATCAAGTCTGAACTCGTGCAGAAACTCGCGGATGAAAATCCGAACCTGTTTCATCGGGACATCGAGAAGATTGTTTCAATCCTGTTCGATGAAATCGCCGGCGCGCTGGTGCGCGGCGACCGGGTTGAGCTGCGCGGCTTCGGCGCCTTTTCGGTGAAACACCGCCCGGCCCGGGTCGGGCGAAACCCGCGCACGGGCGAGCCGGTGCCGATAGACGAGAAGTTCTCGCCCTTTTTCAAGCCGGGCAAGGAGCTTCGCGACCGGCTGAACGACGGCGGCAAGAAATGACGTTATGAGCGTCGTATTCGCCAGCAAGATGATCTGAGGCGGCATGAGGAAAGTTCTCCGCTGGCTCGTTTTTTTTCCGGTCGGCGCCATTCTTGTCGTGTTCCTGATCGCCAACCGCCAACCTGTCGCGATCAGCCTCGATCCCTTTTCCGTCAGCAATCCCGCCATCGCGACGCCGCCGATCTTTTTGTGGGTCTGGCTGATGCTCGCCCTGCTGACCGGCGTCGGCCTTGGCGCGGCCGGGATGTGGATGTCGGGCCGGGAACTGCGCATCAGAGCGAAAGCTGACCGCCTTGAGCTGAAGGCGCTGAAAAAAGCCGCTGCGCAATCGCACCCCTCGACGCCCCCGCAAACGCTCCCGTCAACCCAAGCCGGCGAGACCCCGCCCGGCCCGCCATCGTCCTGAGGTCGATCCGATGACGTCTTGCTTCGTCAAAATATGCGGCGTCAAAACCATCGATTGCGCGATTGCGGCCGCGCGCGCCGGCGCGGACATGATCGGCTTCGTCTTTGTCGCCAAAAGCCCGCGTGCGGTTGCGACGGACCTCGCGAACGATATCGTTACGGAAGTAAAACAGCGCTCCTATGATGAAGGCTTTGGCGTGCCGAAATTCTGCGGCCTTTTCGTCGACGCCGGTGAGAAATTGCTCGGCGAGGCGGCGCCGTTCCTGACGCATTTCCAGTTTCACGGTCATGAAGACGCTGAACGCGTCGACGAAATTCGAAGCGCGTTCGGGCTTGAGATCATCAAGGCGGTCGCGGTTGCTGAGGCGTCCGATTTTGACGGCCTCGATGCGTTGGCGGACGCCGCCGACATGCTGCTCTTCGATGCGCGTCCGCCGAAGGGCGCTGTTCTGCCCGGCGGCAATGGAAAGCCTTTCGACTGGTCATTGCTGAAGCGCTACCGGGGTGAAACGCCGTTTCTGTTGGCTGGAGGACTGACGTCTGAAACCGTCGCCGCCGCCATAGCCGCCGCGAAAGGCCATACCGCCTTCGCCGGGGTCGACGTCTCGTCAGGGGTGGAGGTAAGGCCAGGCGAGAAGGACGAGGGCCTCATCGAGGCGTTTGTGAAAGCGGCCAAGGCCGCTCCTTGAATGAACTGGATAAGCCATTGAAAATTCAGGCCCTATCTTTCGTTTGCTTGATTGGTATGGCTATTGCGGGATGCGCGCACGCCCGTGACGCGGGCGGTCTCGATGCCGCGCTCGAGCAACTTCGCGGCGGCGGCAACATCATCGTCATGCGTCACGCGACGTCGCCCGGAGATCAGAACGCGGCCGTCGGTATGACCGAAGGGTGCGCGCTGGCGCCGGGACGCGGCCTGTCGGCGCAAGGGTTTTTCGAGGCGCGTTTCGCCGGCGAATGGCTCGCCGCCAACGGGGTCAAAATCGACACGACCTATACGAGCGATCTCTGCCGGTCATACGACACGGCGCGCCTGGTTGCGGCCGCCGGGAACGGGCCGGTCATACCGCGCGAGGAAATGAAATCGGACGATCCGGCGGTCGCTGAGGCCTTCAAAAAGGAACTCGAAGCCGCGCTGGCGGCGTCCCCGACCGCCAACATCCTGCTCGTCAATCATTCGAATATCACGCCGCTTTACTGGTCCGGTCCGCTGGAGGGCGAGGAGGAAACGCCGTCAGGCCGCCTGCATATCGTGCGCAACGGCGAGACGATCCGGATTGACCTCAAAGTCGTCGGTTCCGCCGCTCCCGCGCTCGCCGACTGACGGAGATGTCAGAACTTCGCTCTTGCGAAGACCCTTTTTGCCGCTATCGCTTGGTTCATGACCGCAAAGCCTAATTCCTACCGCACAGGACCCGACGCCGAAGGGCGATTTGGCATCTATGGCGGGCGCTTCGTCGCCGAGACGTTGACGCCGCTCGTTCTTGATCTCGCCGAGGAATACGACCGCGCGAAACGCGACCCGAAATTCCGGGAAGAGCTCGATTATTATCTGCGGCATTATGTGGGACGCCCGTCGCCTCTCTATTACGCCGAGCGCCTGACGGAGCACGTTCGGGAAACGGCGGGCAAGGGCAGGGGCGCCAAGATCTATTTCAAGCGCGACGAGCTCAATCACACCGGCGCTCACAAGATCAACAACTGCATGGGCCAGATCCTGCTCGCCCGGCGCATGGGCAAGACCCGCATCATCGCTGAAACGGGAGCCGGCCAGCATGGCGTCGCCACCGCAACCGTCTGCGCGCGCTTCGGGCTTCCCTGCGTCGTCTATATGGGCGCGACCGATGTCGAACGGCAGAAGCCGAACGTTTTCAGGATGAAACTATTGGGCGCCGAGGTCGTGCCGGTAACCTCGGGGCGCGCGACATTGAAAGACGCGATGAACGAGGCGCTGCGCGACTGGGTGACCAATGTCGAGGACACCTACTACCTGATCGGCACGGCGGCCGGACCGCACCCCTATCCGGAGATGGTGCGCGACTTCCAGTCGGTCATCGGCCAGGAGGCCAAGGAACAGCTGATGGAAGCCGAGGGCAAGCTGCCGGACATGGTGGTCGCGGCCGTCGGCGGCGGTTCCAACGCCATCGGCATCTTCCATCCGTTCCTCGACGACAGGAACGTGCAGATCGTCGGCGTGGAAGCCGGCGGCAGGGGCCTGGAAGGCGACGAGCATTGCGCCTCGATCACCGCCGGCTCGCCGGGTGTGCTGCACGGCAACCGCACCTACCTGCTGCAGGACGGCGACGGACAGATCAAGGACGGCCATTCGATCTCGGCGGGCCTCGACTATCCGGGCATCGGGCCCGAGCATAGCTGGCTGAAGGACTCGGGCCGCGGCGAATATGTGCCGATCATGGACGACGAGGCGCTGGAGGCGTTCCA
>JAGRED010000408.1 GCA_020446725.1 Parvularculaceae bacterium
CCCGAGATCATGGAAATCCCGGACCATCCCTGGTTCATCGGCGTCCAGTATCATCCGGAGCTGAAGTCCCGGCCGTTCGACCCGCATCCCCTGTTCGCTTCTTTCATCAAGGCGAGCATTGAACGCTCCCGCCTTGTATAGCGACCGGCTTTTCGCGAGAGCGGACCGCCGTTTTTCCCGAACGGTTCGCCGACTGATTGCTTGTCCGCCTGCGCGGGCTCGCCCATATCTTGGACGCCGGACGGGTGCGGCGAGAAATCCGCCTTAAAACCGGCCAAGTTACAGTCTCAGAGATCAAAACAGCCGAAGGGGACTACTCATGACAAGCATCGCAACCGGAAAAGCCGCGCATTCGTCGCTCTTTAAACTCGCCCTCGCGGGGATCGCCGCCGGCGGTCTCGCCTTCGCATCGCCCGCCTATGCGAAAGATCGCAACATCACCATCAATTTCGGCGACGACGGCGACCTTCTCGAACAACTGATCGAACTCGATGCGGACGGCATTGAAGATCTTCGCGCCGAACTTGCGGACGCGCGCGCAGACGTCGCTGAAGCGATTGAAGAAATCGAGGATGCGCGGTCCGAAATGGCGGACGTGCCGGGCGGCCGCCTCATTCTCAAAATCGCCTTCGCGTCGGCGCGCGCTGGCGCGTCGACCGCTATCGATGAAGCGTTGCGCGAGGCGCGCGTTGAAATCGACCGCGCGGAAAAAGACCTGAAGACGGTCGACGTCAGCGATGAAGAGCGGCTTGAAACCCAGGAGGCGATCGACGTGCTGCGCACTGAGCTCGATGCGCTGGAAGAGTCGCTCGAAGAACTGATGGACGCGCTGCGAGCCTGATCCGTCATCGCTATCCGGACTGTGTGAATGCGCGGCGGCAATCATCCGCCGCGTTTTCACGTTTGCGCGACAGCAGGCGGCCTGACTTTCGACGCCTTATATTGGTCCAATTTTCGCCGGAGGTTTTCAGGCGCTGGGTGCAATTCGTTCAAGTGACGTCGTCGGCGATGCGAAGACGACGGGAAAGGCCCGCGCAATGTCGCAAGGATCCGTGTCGCAAGCATCCGTATTTGCTGCTCCGTTTCTTTACGCCCCGCCGTCAAAACCGAGCGCGCTTTACGCAGGGCGGCTGCAGGCGTTCGACGCCATCCGGAAATTCGGGCAGGGCCTCGGCTCGGCATGGCTCGCGTTTTCCGGCGCGCAGAATACGGCGACGATGACGGTCGCCCCGGCCGGCGCCGCTGTCGCTAGCGATTTCACGAGCATGGACGGTTTCGTTCAGGCGGTTCTCGAAGGCCGCCTGACGGGCCCCGCGCAACTCGCCGCCGGCGCCGTGCTCTTCCTTGTCGCTGGGCGCTGCACCGCGCGCACGCTCGGCCTTGGTCTTGGCTTGGCCGCGCTCTATTTCCTGCAGCGCGGCGCATCGCCCGCCGATGTTATCAGCGCAGCCGGCGATCTGTTCGTTCGCTTGCGCGCGGCGTTCGATGCGTTCATGGCTGCGAGCCCCGCCTGATTCATCTCGTCGGCGGCTTTGCAAACAGAAGCGCGAGCCAACCCGCGATTGCGATCCCGCCGCCGATCGGCGCAAGGACGATGAATGGCGGTCGCAGGCCGCTGAAAATAATGAAATAGAGAATGGCGCTCGAAAGGCTGACGCCGACAGTCATCAAAAGCGCGCCAATCCGCGCGTTGGCGCCCGCGGAAAGCAGCATCAGGGCGAGGCCGAGCAGCGCCTGCCAGGCGCTCGCGACTTTCGCAAGATCGAGCGCATGCGCGTCAAGCGCGTCCCGCAGGGGATGAAGCGTCATGAACAGGATCGTGGAACCGATCATTGCGTGCAGGACGCCTGCAATCCATGCCCATCTCATCGCTGTCCGCCTCTCGTCTGAACGCGCCTCGACCCTAAGACCCGCGGCCCGCTTGCGGCAAGCGGCTGAGGCGGCCGGCGCTGCTCAAAGCGATTGATAAGACAAGGCCTGAACCCCGATAGTGTCAGCGGCGCGGAGGAGGCGGGCATGGGGAAGATATTCAAGTTCCTATTTGCGGCGATTGTCGGTCTCGGTGCGCTGGCGGCCATCGCGACGCGCGTTCCCGCAGTTCAGGACAGGCTGTTCGACAAAGCGCTCGAAAAGGCTATTGCGCCGCGCGGCGCTGCGCTACTCGAAGCGGACGGGCTCGCGGTCTTCATATGCGGAACAGGCTCACCGCTGCCGTCGGCGAAACGGGCGCAGACCTGCACGGCCGTCTTCGCCGGCGGAAAATTCTTTCTTGTCGATTCTGGCACCGGCAGCTGGGAGAACGTGCAGGCCGCGGGCATTCCGGGCGATCGGCTTGCGGGCGTCTTTCTGACCCATCTTCATTCCGACCATATCGGAGATATCGGCGAAGCCGATCTCGGATCATGGGTCGCCGGCCGCCCGGGCAGGCTGTCCGTCCTCGGCCCAACCGGAACGGAACGCATCGTCAACGGCCTCAATGAGGAATTCGCGCTCGATCATGCCTACCGGACGGCGCATCACGGCAAGGCGATCGCGGAACCGCGAACGGCAGGGCTTGAGGCGACGGTTTTTGCGGGCGACGAAACGATGACCGTCTTTGACAAGGACGGTCTCAAGATCACCGCGTTCCCCGTGAAGCATGATCCCGTCAAACCGGCGGTAGGCTATCGGTTCGAATATGCAGGCCGCAGCGTCGTCATTTCCGGCGATACGGCCTATTCGACGTCGCTGATCGACGCCGCGCGCGGCGCGGACGTTTTGATTCATGAGGCGCAGGCCAATCACATGGTCGCACGCATGCGGGAAGCGGCGGCGAAGGCCGGCAATGCGCGTCTCGCCACGGTTCTCGGCGATATTCCGAGCTATCACACCTCGCCGGTCGAAGCGGCGAAGGCCGCCAATGAAGCCGGCGTCGACTGGCTTGTCCTCACCCACTTCACGCCGGCGCCGGACAATCCCGTCGCCAAGCGCATTTTCATGCGCGGCGTTTCGGCGGTGAGGAAGTCGAATGTAAAAATGGCGGAAGACCGCATGACGATCATGTTGCCGGCGGAAGGTGGGGTCCGTTTCGGGCGCTATTGACGACGCGTTGGCGGCGCCGTCTGGCGCATTGCATAATTCCCTGCGATATCGAATGATGGTTTTGCGAGTAAGATGGGGACGGTATGACGAAATATGTCGATCCGACGCGCGATCAGTTTCGCGCGATGGCGGAGGCGCCCGAGAGCGGTCCGATCTGGATGCTCAACATGATCCGTTTACGGAAAAACGCCAAATATGAAGACAAGCGCGAGGCGAGCGGCGCGGAAGCCTATGCGGCCTATGCGCGCGAAAGCGAGCCTTTCTTCAAGGGCGTCGGCGGACGTATCGTCTGGAGCGCTACGCCGGAATTGATGCTCATCGGCCCTGACGATGAACGCTGGGACATGGTGTTCGCCGCCGAATATCCAAGCAGCGAGGCGTTTGTGAATATGGTCAAGAACCCCGGCTATCAGGCGATCGTCTTTCATCGGCAGGCGGCGTTCAAAACCTCGCGCCGTATCAGGATGAAGCCGGGCGTCGCCGGCAAGGTCTTCAGCTAGGCGCTC
>JAGRED010000409.1 GCA_020446725.1 Parvularculaceae bacterium
ACCTTATCGCCCGGTGGGCGGACCTCGCAGGACCTGAACTCTCCCGCCTTTGCCGGCCAGGCCGGCTGACGGGCGGACGGATGGGCGGACGGGCGGGGGGGCGGACGCTTGAAGTCATCGTTCCCCATGGCGCTGCGGCGGCTTCGGTCGAATTCGCGGCGGAAACGCTGAAACGCCGGCTCAACGGCTATTTCGGGCCGGACGCAATCGCGCGCATCGTCGTCATCCAGGCCGCGGCGTCGCAGACGGGGTCTCGCGGCCCTGATTCGGGAGGAAAGCCCGGGGGCGGCGGCCTTTCCCGCTTCCGGAGCGGCTGACGACGCCCCGGATCGCCGTTCAAATTGTCGGCTTCCTCTTCACGGTCAGGCGATGAGGACGGTTGATCTTGTAACCGTCGGGGCGGTCTGCGATCTAAGAGCCAATCGCCGCCCCGATGTGGGCGGAAACGGCCATCGCCCCAACGAGGTTCAGTCATGAAATTGCGCGCCGCCCTTATCGCCCTTCCCTTCCTCGCCGCCGCCTGCGGCAACGCCTCATCTGAGACGGCTGACGCCAAGGCGGCAGGCGCTGCAGGATCGAAGGTGGAAATCCTCGCGACCGATATGGTGCTCGGCGACCCGAACGCGCCGGTGACGCTCATCGAATACGCCTCCGTCACCTGCCCGCACTGCGCAGTGTTTAACGAACAGGTGATCCCCGACATCAAGGAAAAATTCATCAAGACGGGCAAAGTGAAACTCGTCTTCCGCGAGTTCCCGACCGCGCCGGCGAATTATTCGCTGATCGGCTCAGTCCTTGCGCGCTGCGCGGCGGAAAAGTCCGGGCCGGAAGCCTATTTCCTCGTCGTCGACGCGCTCTTCCGCGGCCAGCATAACTGGATCAAGGACAACCCGCGCGACGAGCTTGTGAAAATCGTCAGCCAGGCCGGCATGGATGAAGCCGCGCTCGACGCCTGCCTGCAGCGCAAGGAACTCGTCGACATCGTCAACGAGAACGCCAAAGGCGGGATGGAGAAATACGATATTTCCGGCACGCCGCAATTCATCCTCGATGGGGTGAAGATGACCTACAAGTCTAAAGAGGAATTCGTGCAGCTTGTCGCCGACGCTGTGGAAAAAGCCGGCGCGTAACAGGAATTTGCATCAGTTGCGTATATCGGCGGCGGTTCTCGGCCGGTCATTTCTCCACAGGCGGCCTGTCAAAATTGCCCGGGCGGGAGAATCGGCGCTCGGTGGATTGATTGGGGTTGCGCCGCCGCGTTTTTGCGCGCTGTCGCATCGGTCGTCGGGACGATTGCTGTGAGATTTACGAACCTCCGCCTTGTCGGCTTCAAGTCGTTCGTCGAGCCGACGGACCTTGAGATCCGCGACGGCCTTACCGGCGTCGTCGGGCCGAACGGCTGCGGCAAGTCGAACCTTCTTGAAGCGCTGCGCTGGGTGATGGGCGCGACCTCGGCGAAGGCGCTGAGGGGCGACGGCATGGGCGACGTGATTTTCGCCGGCACGACGATGCGGCCTGCGCGCAACTGGGCTGAAGTCATCCTCACGCTCGACAATTCCGACCGCTCGGCGCCGGGCGAATATAACGACGCCGACACGATCGAAATTTCGCGCCGCATTCTGCACAAGGATGAAGGCACGCAGTCGATCTATCGCATCAACTCGAAAGAAGTGCGCGCGAAAGACGTGCAGCTTCTCTTCGCCGACGCATCGACAGGCGCCAATTCGCCCTCGCTCGTGCGGCAGGGCCAGATCGCTGAGCTGATCAGCGCCAAACCGCAAAACCGCCGGCGCCTTCTGGAAGAAGCGGCCGGCATTACAGGCCTGCATTCGCGTCGCCATGAGGCGGAGTTGCGCCTGCGCGCGGCTGAGCAAAACCTGTCGCGGCTTGAAGACGTCACCGGCGAACTTGAAAACCAGAAAGTCGCGCTCGCCCGTCAGGCGCGTCAGGCGACACGCTATCGCAATCTTTCGGGCGACATCCGCCGCGCGGAGGCCGCCGCCGCTTACCTGCGCTGGAAGGAAGCGGTCGACGCCCGCGACAGCGCCGGTGAAAATCTGGAAGAGATCGCCGCGCTGATCGAAGAGACATCGCGCGCCGCAGCCAACGCCTCTACCGCGCAGACTGAAGCGCATGAAGCGCTCGACCCGCTGCGTCTCGACGAAGCCAAAGCCGCCGCCGCGCTTCACCGGCTGACGGTCGCGCGAGAAAATCTCGACGATGAGGCGGAGCGCGCACAGTCGGAAATCCGTCGCCTCGCCGCCGAGATCCACCAGCTTTCGAGCGACCTTGAGCGCGAACAATCGCTGAAACGCGACGCCGACGAGGCGGTCGACACGCTCAACCGCGAGGAAGAAGGTCTCAAACAACGCGAGACGGCCGAAAAAGACCGCATCGAAAAGGCGAAAGCGCGTCTCGACGCCGCCAATGACGCGGTGCGCGCCGCCGAACAGGTCTTTGAAGAAAAAAGCGCGGAAGCGGCCGAGATTGACGCCCGCCGCCGGTCGATGGCGACAACGATTGAGACGCTTGAACGACGCCTGCAGCGCGCGAGCGCACAGATCGGCCAGCTGACAGAAGAAAAGACGCGCATCGAGCCGACGCCGGAACAGGCGCAGGCGCTCGAAGCGGCGACGTCGCGTTTTATTGCGGCCGAAGAAGCCGCGCGCGCGGCGGAAGCGGCTTTCCATCGCGCCGAAGAAGAACGCGCCGCTGCGGAAGCGCGCGAACTTTCCGCACGTGGGCCGCGCCAGAAAGCGGAACAAAGCCTTTCGGAAATCCGTGCGGAAGTCGAAGCGCTGCGCCGGGTTCTCGCAAGCCAAGCCGATGGCGACTGGCCGGCGCTCATTCGATCGGTTGATGTCGAGCCGGGTTATGAAAACGCGCTCGCCGC